>JBMNTM010000057.1:0-9688 GCA_050945735.1 Desulfosporosinus sp. | reverse complement strand
TCAGTATGAGGTCTTTAATGTCCAACAATTAGTGCAATTAGCTAATCAGATTACGCGTATTCTGACAAACTTTATCGGCGTGGTTGCCGGGATCTCTCTTTTAGTAGGGGGAATTGGTATTATGAACATTATGTTGGTTTCTGTGACGGAACGCACGCGGGAAATTGGCTTGCGTAAAGCTGTGGGGGCCAAAGACCGTGACATTTTAGCCCAGTTTTTATTAGAAGCGGTTGTTTTATCTCTTAGCGGGGGAATCGTGGGGATTGCTTTGGGGGTAGGCAGTGCGCAGCTGACGGCGTATCTGTTGGCTTGGCCACCGCTTTTGTCGGGATGGGCGATTGTATTTGCAGTTTCCTTCTCCATCGCAGTGGGACTGTTCTTTGGTTTTTATCCAGCCCTAAAGGCTTCCAAGCTGGAACCGATAACGGCATTGCGCTATGAATAGGGCGGGTGGCTTGCGAAATTGTCGGATTGTTATGATTAATTTTTGTATTAAGTCATAAAAGCTTTATAATTAATCAAGGCATGGTTCGTTCAAAGCAAGGCTCGAAGAAACATTGTAAAGGAGATAAGATGGATAACCTAGGCATAATGGGCGGAACTTTCGACCCGATTCATTATGGGCATTTGGTCGCTGCAGAAATGGCGCGAGTTAAGTTTAATCTCAGTAAAGTGCTGTTTATACCCTCTGGGAGGCCGCCGCATAAAAACAGAAGTGACATCTCAGCAGCAAAACTGCGTTTTGAGATGGTTAAACATGCTATTAATGATAATCCGGCGTTTGAGATTTCCGCCCTTGAATTAGAGAGAAAAGGACCGTCCTATACAGTGGATACGCTGCGCGTTTTACGCCATACTTACCCGGAACATAAGCTTTATTTCATTACGGGAACAGATGCTTTACGTGAGATTTTTTCCTGGCGTGAACCGGAAGAAATTTTAAAGATGACCGAATTAATCGGGGTGGCACGACCGGGGTTTGCAGCCGGTGATTTTCTTCTTCAAGTTCAACAAGAGCACCCGGAAATCCAGGGGAGGATTCATTACCTTGAAGTGCCCGCTTTAGCGATTTCCTCAACCGATATTCGAGCGCGGGTTAAACAGGGGCAGCCGGTCCGTTACCTCTTACCGGAGCCGGTGCGTCTTTTTATGCAGCAACATGGGCTTTACACCTCTGAAGATAAGGTCTGAAAAGAAACCGGAAAACTTATACGGTTAATACAGCAATTTTATAAATTACTTTTATAAATAGATAGTTTGTATAGTCTACTTGGATTTGATCATACTAGAAATGTCAATGAATCAATGCAAAGAGGTGGCTAATGAAAAATGTCAACTACGCTTTATGTCGGTAATCTGCCTTGGAACACTACAGCCGAAGAACTCGCTGAATTCTTTGCCCCATACGGTTACGTTGAAAGCAGTCGCATTATTACTGATCGGGAAACCGGTCGCTCACGGGGGTTTGGTTTTATCGAAGTTGCTGAGACGGAGGCGGCTCGTATGGCTGAAGAACTAAATGGCGTGGAATTTGGTGGACGACCCTTAACGGTCAATGAAGCCAAACCAAAACGAATGTAAAATAATCTGTGCACTGTAAGGGAGACCATCTGGTTTGTGGGGTCTCCCTTTTCTAACCAAGAACTTTGCTTTGAATTGCAGAATGTTTATAATAATAGAATCAGGAAAAAATTAAGATATAAGATCCGAGATAATAGGGGAGCGGGAGAAGAGTGGAATTACAGGTTGAAGAGGTGTTGATTTTAGCAAAACGCCTT
This sequence comes from Desulfosporosinus sp., assembly GCA_050945735.1. GTDB lineage: Bacteria > Bacillota > Desulfitobacteriia > Desulfitobacteriales > Desulfitobacteriaceae > Desulfosporosinus. Next base: position 7,910 of record JBMNTM010000057.1, on the reverse strand, counting down.
CTTTCGGAGAAACGTTTTAAACATACCTTGGGTGTTGCTAATTGGGCTGAGGAGCTGGCAAGACAGCATGGCTTGGATCCGTGCAAAGCGCGTTGTGCAGGTTTAGCCCATGATTTGGCAAAGGAGATCCCTCTACAGGAACAATTGGATTTAGCCCGGCGGTGGAATTTACTGCATTATCCTGAAGATGCTCAGTATCCCAAAGTGTTACATGGACCGCTTGCAGCGTATTGGTTTAAACATTACTATAAGGTAGATGATGCTGAAGTCTTGGCGGCTATCGCCAGTCATACGTTAGGAAGGCCGGGAATGTCTCTTTTGGAGATGCTTGTTTACAGCGCTGATTTGACTGAACCGGAGCGTGATTTTCCAAAAGTGGACATTTTGCGCCAAGCCTTGTATGATGATTTAGAAATGGGTACGTTAAAATGTGTTGAGCGCACTTTAGGATGGTTACGACAAAAAAATTTTCCGATCCATCCCTTAACTCAATTGACTTATGAGGATTTGCAAAGGAGGATAAAGATTGGAACTTGATCACAAGGTGCTTAAACAAATTGTCAGTCTTATTGAAGACAAAAAAGGTGGAGATATTTTCTTATTCAATCTCAAAGGCATTTCCGTGGTCACGGATTATTGCTTGCTTGTGACGGGAAATACGACAACTCAGGTTAAAGCCATAGTCGACTATTTGGAAGAAAAGTTGCCGGAGATGGGAGTTCCGATTTTACATATTGAAGGATTGCCGACTGCTCAATGGGTTTTGATGGATTGTGGCGGTGATTTAGTAATTCATATAATGACACCTGAGCAACGTGAGTTTTATCAGCTTGAGCGTCTTTGGAAAGACGCTGAAGTTGTCTCGTTTGATCCTAATTTAGTGTAAGAAAAAGATGCCGGGATAGAGAGCAGCCTCAGAAAGGAATGGGACTTTTTATGCAAGAGAAGTATTTATTTTCAAAGATTGAACCAAAGTGGCGGGAATACTGGTTGGAGAACAAAGCCTTTAGGACGGAGGATATTGCTTCAAAACCGAAGTATTATGCCTTGGCGATGTTTCCTTATCCTTCCGGGGATTTGCACATGGGGCATGTACGTAATTACTCTATTGTGGATGTTATTGCCCGCTATAAGAAGATGCAGGGGTTTAATGTCCTGCACCCCATCGGTTGGGATGCTTTTGGCCTGCCGGCGGAAAATGCCGCCATCAAGAACCAAACTCCCCCCGCGGATTGGACATGGAAAAACATTGCTAGCATGCGGCTGCAGCTTCAAGAGATGGGGATTTCCTATGATTGGGACAGGGAGGTGGCTACCTGCCACCCTGGTTACTATAAATGGACGCAGTGGATGTTTTTGGAACTGTTTAAGCATGGCTTAGCCTATAAGAAAAAATCAGCTGTGAATTGGTGTCCCTCCTGCAGCACGGTACTTGCCAATGAACAAGTTGTGGATGGAGCTTGTGAACGGTGTAATACTAATGTGATGAAGAAAGACCTGGAACAGTGGTATTTTAAAATCACGGATTATGCAGACGTATTACTGCAGGATTTAGATAAGTTACCGGGCTGGCCTGACAAGGTGAAAACCATGCAGCGCAACTGGATCGGACGTTCTGAAGGGGTGGAAGTCAAATTCGATTTAGTTGATCATGCGGGTCAAATCTCTGTGTATACCACCCGGATCGATACCCTTTTTGGGGTGAGCTATGTGGTCTTAGCACCGGAACATCCCTTGGTCAAAGAACTGGTCAGCGGGACGGAGTATGAGGCTGAAGTGTTAGCCTTCATTAAAAAAATGCAGGGACTGAATGAAATTGCCCGGACGTCTTCGGAGGCGGAAAAGGAAGGTTTGTTTATTGGGTCGTATTGCCTTAATCCGCTGAGTGGGGAAAAAGTGCCGCTTTGGATTACCAATTATGTGCTGCTGGAATACGGCACGGGCGCGGTCATGGGTGTGCCTGCTCACGATGATCGGGATTTTGATTTTGCTAAGAAGTATGGTCAGGCGATCCGGACGGTTATTGTTCCGGCAGGCAGTGCGCCGGAAGCGAAAGATCAAGTGCTTGAGTGTGCTTATACGGGGGAAGGAGTGCTGGTTAATTCCGGGTCCTTTGATGGTCTCAGTATTAAAGAGGCCCAGGTTCAAATTGCAGATGAATTGGAGCGCCGCGGTATGGGCAAACAGAAAGTCAACTACCGTTTGCGGGACTGGCTCATTTCCCGGCAGCGTTATTGGGGCGCGCCTATTCCCATTGTTTATTGTAATTCCTGTGGAACAGTAGCAGTACCGGAAGAACAACTGCCGGTTATGCTCCCTTCAGATGTCAGCTTTAAAGCCGGGGAAAATCCTTTAGCCTCATCAGAGCCCTTTATCAAAACAACTTGCCCGCAGTGCGGGGGAGCATCCAGGCGTGAGACGGATACGATGGATACGTTTGTTTGTTCTTCGTGGTATTTTCTGCGTTATACGGATCCCCGCAACAAGGATCTCCCTTTCGCCAAATCTGCGGTGGATTATTGGATGAACGTGGATCAGTACGTTGGCGGGGTGGAACATGCGATTCTGCATCTTCTTTATGCCCGTTTCTTTACCAAAGTTTTGCGCGATTTCGGTTACGTAAAAGTGGATGAACCGTTTGAAAACCTGTTAACCCAGGGAATGGTTTGCATGGATGGTTTCAAAATGTCCAAATCCAAAGGAAATGTCGTCAGCCCGAAGGAAATCATAAAGAAATATGGGGCTGATACGGCCCGCTTATTTATCATGTTTGCTGCGCCGCCGGATAAGGACTTAGAGTGGAGTGATCAAGGGGTAGAAGGATGTTATCGTTTCCTGAACCGCATTTGGCGCCTGGTCGCTCAATATCAGCCGCTGATCAAGGAGGCTTTAAATCACCAAATTTCGGCGGCTGAACTGGCGGAACATTGGAAGAGTCTGGATGCAAGCGGTAAAGAAATGCGCCGTCATACGCACTCTGCTATACAGAGGGTGACGGTGGACATTGGAAGGCGCTTTAATTTCAATACCGCGATTAGTACGATTATGGAATGGGTCAACGCTTTGTACATCTATAAGGAACAGCCCACAGCGGATGCCGCAGTTGCCAGGGAAGCGATTGAAGTGATTCTCTTACTCCTGGCTCCGTTTGCACCGCATATTACAGAAGAGCTTTGGATGGAAATAGGTCATATGGAGAGCATTCACAATCAGCCCTGGCCAAAAGTGGATGAAGCTGCTCTGGTCAAAGATGAGATCACCGTTGTTATTCAGGTGAACGGTAAACTCCGCGGCCGGGTTGATGTGGCGGCTGATATTTCCAAGGCGGAGTTGGAAAAAACGGCGCTTGCCCAGCCTGCAATCAACGAGTGGATCCGGGGTAAAGCAATTGTTAAAGTGATTACCGTGCCGGGGAAATTGGTAAATATCGTTGTTAAGTAGGTCAAACTAACCGTTTAAGCCCAGTAATCAGTACTTCTGATTACTGGGCTTTTTTAGGTGAACAGTTGTTAAATATTACTAAATTCGACAGGATAAATCAGATTTCTCGGCAGGAAAAAGAAGGAATAAGATGAAATGAATTAAACTATGGTACTTTAAGTTACTTGAGTGATAGAGAAAGTTCACCCGCCGTAGGATAAAACATCAAGGAAGTAAAAGCAGAGAAGGGGGATGCGCATGGAACGTAAACTTCGCTATGCCTGGTGGTTTGTGCTCATAGGACTAGGGATTATTGCTATTTGGAAGCTCTTTCTGCCGCATGGCTCCAATGCCTATCTCCAACAGACGTCTTTAAGCCGGGAGATCGTTGTTTATGTGGCCGGTGCAGTTGAGAAACCAGGACTTGTTCGTTTAGCCCCGGATGCCCGCGTGGATGATGCCTTGAAGCAGGTCTGTCTATTGCCGGAGGCGAACCTGGAGAGTATGAATCCGGCTGAAAAGCTTAAGGATGGGCAAAAGATCACCGTACCGTACAAGGTCCTTCCGGTTTCCCTACAGTCCGCGCCGGCTGGCAATGCGCTAAGTCCCGGAAGCATGAATATGGCGCCCAGCCAAATTCCTCCGGCGGCGGCCTATCCTTCATCTGCCGGTGAGAAGATTAATATTAATACTGCGGGAGCAGCTGAACTGGACAAGCTAACCGGTGTCGGACCGGCTTTGGCAGAACGTATTCTGCAATATCGAAGTGAACACGGCCCGTTTAGCAGGGTGGAGGACTTGGAGAAGGTTTCGGGTATTGGTCCGAAAACTTTTGAGAAGATGGCTTCCCAAGTAACGGTCGGTCCATGAAGGATCCCTGGATTGGACGCGCAGCAGCCCTTTTGATTGGCGGGTTTAGCGGAGCATATTTACCGGAACAGGTACGTCTTTGGGTTTTCGGGATCTTGATCTTGATCGGGATACGTTTAGTATGGTGGCGGCCACGGGATTTTTTTGGTCGCCTGTTTCGCCCGGAGATTCTTCTGTTGGCCGCAAGCCTTTTGCTTGGTTTTGTGTATGCGGTGCTGGCGGAGCGTACTTTGCCGGAACCGATTAGCTTGGAGCGTGTGGAGATTGTCGGCCTTTTAAAGGACTGGAATATAGCTGGGGATAGGGCTGTCGGTTTAGTACGGATCGAAGAAATAGCAACGGACACTGTTGCTCAGCCGGAATTTTACAATCAGACTTATCGGCTGACGGTTTATGCCGATAAAGATGATCAACTTCCTGCCGTGTGGCAGCGCGTACAGCCCGGGGATCGGGTAAGTTTCCATGCGCGTTTGGAAAGGCCTCAGTCAGCCGGAACACCCGGTGCTTTCGACTTTCGCATTTATTATGGGGTTAGAGGATTAAGCGGTACGCTAAGTGCGCAGGGGGATGCCACACTGCTTTCTGCAGGAAAGCCAGGTCTAACCTGGCAGATTCGCCAGCAGGTTCGCAGTCAGCTCCAGGCTTGGGATGCCGAGGAAACGGGAGTATTAGAGGGGATCCTCTTCGGAGATTCCAGTCGGATACCGGAGGCGATCGAAGAGCGCTATAAAGTAACCGGCGTATTGCATGTCTTTGCCGCTTCAGGCTCCAATGTAATCTTTGTGCTTGGGTTTTCCTGGCTTCTCTTGTGTTTTTTACCGAAGCAAATACGGATCTGCGGCACAATTATGCTCCTTTTCCTTTATGCTGCGCTTTGTGGCGGGAATGCTCCGATAGTCAGAGCGACTGTTTTGGGAATTGCAGTTCTGCTTGGCAGGTTGGGCCGGGGAAAAGTGGCTACGCTTCGCTGGTTGTTTTTTGCCGCGGTCGGCTTATTTATTGTGAATCCTTTAATTATTAGGGACCTAGGTTTTCAACTGTCCTTTGCGGCTGCCTGGGGCATTGTTGTACTCAGTCCTCGCCTGCTAAAGGGGAAAGTGCCGCAGCACCTCCCCAATCTTTTGCGTTTCCCTGTTGCCGGCACGTTAGCGGCCCAATGGGCAACGCTTCCCCTGTTGATCGCTGCTTTTCAGCGCTTATCCCTGATTGGCTTGTTTGTAAATGTCTTTATCCTGTTTATTTTAGGCAGTGTGCTGGAAGTAGGGCTCATAGGGGTACTGCTTTCTTTCTTTGGGGAATTGTCTGCTCCTTTTTTTCAGGTGAGTTTATGGTTGTTAGCCGGGACGAATACGCTTTTAAAAGAGTTGGCGGCCTTACCGTACGCTGATGTCTGGGTGTTAAACCCAGGCCCCTTTTTTTGGTTAATTTGGTACGGCGGAATCGGTATTGTCCTCTGGGGAAAAGAGCGCGTGCTCTTTATTGTCCAGGTGAGGCTGCTTTATCTGCGCAGAGGCTTAAAGACAATTGCGGCGAAGCTAGGGCAGCGCTATCCTTTGCCAATTAGTCGAGTTATGCAGCGTTTAATCTCTACAATATCTGTGAGCCCAATGTTTATTGTGGATCCCATCTTTAGGAAAAGAATATTCGTTCACTGGGGTACTGTAATGCTCATTTTTCTTCTCCTCTGGAGTCCCTGGAATTCTCAAAGGGAGCTGGAAGTGGCCGTGATCGATGTGGGGCAAGGGGAGGCGATCTTAATTCGTACACCGGAGAAAAATAATATTTTGCTTGATGCCGGACCGCGCAGTGAACGGTTTGATGCCGGAGAACGTATTGTCCTGCCGTATTTATTGCAAAACAGAATCAGACACCTGGATGCCTTGCTGATTAGCCATGAACATCAGGATCATATCGGTGGCATGCGGGCGGTGTATGCTAATATTCCGACCGATTGGGTAGGAGTACCTGCGGTGGGGGAGCGCTTGGAAAATGATGAATGGACAGCAGGACTGCCCTATGAGTTAATCAGTCAGCCTGAGAAGCTGCGCCTGCTGCAAGCAGGCGACCGGATCAGCCTTGATTCAGGGGTCTGGCTGGACGTGTTGGCTCCGAATCAGCTTCTCACCGGCACGAATTCGGATGCAAATAATAATTCGCTGGTGCTCAAGCTTAACTATCTGGGACAAAGTGTCTTGCTTACGGCGGATATGGAGCAAGAGGAAATGCAAGAAATCCTGCTGACGGGAGTGGATCTAGCAACAAATATTTTTAAGGTGCCACATCATGGGAGCCGATTTTCCATGCTGAAACCATGGCTGGATAGTATTCATCCCCAAGCGGTATGCATTTCAGTGGGGAAGAATTCGTTTGGACATCCCGCGCCGGAAGTTTTAGAGTATTGGGAAGAACGTCACATTCCTGTTTATCGGACAGATGAACAGGGCACACTGCGCTTTTTGATCGGAAAACGCGGTATTGAAATCATCCCCGGTCGCTAAATATGGATAATTATTTTACTAAAATATGTTTAGGATGTTTAAAAAGAAATTTTTGGGTAACAATAGCAAGGAACATCTCTTTTCTCCTCCTCTTTCTTTTGCCTCTCCACGCTTCGTGGAGGGCTTTTTTATTTGTTCGGATATGGCTTTTTTAGGCGGTCTCCATTAAAATGAGCAAAGGGGGTGGCAAGATGCGCGAAATGGAACGAATTAAGGAAAGTATAGCCGCGGGGAAGATCTCTCCCGTTTATTTATGGTATGGGGCGGATCGTTTTTTGATTCGTGAGGCATTAAAAGTACTTAAGTCGTTTTATTTCATGAAGGATCCCTCCGGAAGCGGGATTGAACAAGTTTCAGCAAAGGATTTGTCTCCGGCAGACATTGTGGAGCGGGCTAATACGCGATCTTTTTTTGCCCAGCGCCTCGTGATCATTGAGGATGTGACCTATTTCCAGGATGGCCAGACGGTAGACCTGAAGCCATTTTTCGACTACTTTGCCAATCCCAATCCGGCAACGTGTCTTTTGTTTATCGCGGAAAGTGTGCATAAAGGGAGAAAGTTTTATAAGGCTTTAAATAAAGCGGGAGAGAGCATCGAATTTTGTGCCCCAAATCCCAAAAAACTGCAGGAATGGCTTAGCTGGGTACAGTCAGAATTAAAAGCACGGGATAAAGCAATGAGTACGCAAGTTGCCTCCCAATTTATTGAATGGACAGGACATAATACCGGCGTTATCGCTCAAGAATTAGATAAGCTTGCCATATATGTGGGTAAACGGCAAAAGATTACGATGGAGGATGTAAAAGCGATTACTCCCCAATCGATTGAAATAACCATCTTCAATCTCCTCGATGCGGTGGCCAATCGTTCCACGGCAAAGGCCCTACAAACCTTGCGCGAGGTGTTGCTTAAAGAACCGGCCTTAAAAGTCTTAGGGATGCTGGTTCGTCAAGTCCGTCTTCTTCTGGGGTGTGCTTCTTTGCGGCGGCGCAGGGGCAATGTTGCTGAGGCTTCCTCCCTATTCGGAATCTCGCCTTATGAAGCGCATAAGATCTGGCAACAATCTGCTAAGTTATCTGCCGTACGGCTAGCCAAGGCCTTAGCCGAGTGCTTAAACACAG
>JBMNTM010000056.1:0-9892 GCA_050945735.1 Desulfosporosinus sp. | reverse complement strand
CAAAAGAATACGCAAAACAGACAACCCCTTCATACTTAGTATAATGGTTTAGCCGCCCTAATGCAATTTTTGTGCCACATTTCAGTTGGTGTAAATTTTCACCTTTCTGCGAGTAATTCAACCATGAAGTACATAGCGTTCAATAGCTTCCGCTACCCCGTCTTCTTCATTTGTGACCGTAACGACATCCGCTTGTTCTATAATTTCCGCTGGTGCATTTCCCATTGCCACACCGAAACCTGCGTACTTAATCATTTCTAAATCATTATAACTGTCTCCAATAGCCATAACGTCTTCCTGGGCAATTCCTAAGTGTGCTGCTAAGAAAGCCAAAGCGACACCTTTATTTACCGAGCCATTCATTATTTCAAGGAAAAAGGGCTTAGATTTGGTTATATGCACCTTTTCCCCATAATATTGTCTTAATACAGGGGCTAATTGGTTCAGAGCAGCTTCTTCCGCCATCAAGAGTATTTTCTCTACCCCTTCGGGTTCCTGAGAGAGCAGAGTTGTCAGATCCCCTTGTTCACAACGGACACTCGCAATCCGCTCATATAATCGGGCCCAGTCATTGATTTTCGGCGCAATGACACGATCTTTCAGATAAAGTTGAGCGTGAACACCCCGTCTTGTAACATCTTCAATAATCTCAGCGGCTAAGGCACTGTTCACTACGCGACGAAATAATATCTGACCACTTAGCACCTGCTCGATCATCGCCCCATGGTATGTAATCATCGGGACATCCAACCCAAGCTGCTTTGCATATGGACGTGCAGAGATAGGCATGCGCCCGGTCGCAATTGTCATTTTAACACCCTGAGACTGAGCTTTTTTAATTGCCTTTGCCACGCGGGGAGAAATCGTCCAATCGTCCCTAAGCATTGTATCATCCAGATCTATAGCTACTAATCGTATTGCCAAGTCTTTTCACTCCTCATACTCATGGCGCGGAGTTCAAAATCAAAAATCAGAAGTCAAAAATTAATTTTACCTTAAATTGTTGAATTAATTTTAGCCTTAGGACTAACTCCGTCATCATACTTCGCTTTCGTTATTCCGCATATTAATTTCCTTATTCTGCATATTAATCTATTGAACTTTTTTGCAGAAAAGACAGTCCTTTTCGCGTCTTTAAACATCACAACTTCTAGCTGTCTAAATCTAAATATCTCTTCAGGTACTGCCCTGTATAGGAGGCTGGAAAAGCAGCAACGTCCTCAGGCGTCCCTGCTACAACTACTTCTCCGCCCCGGTTTCCCCCTTCAGGACCGAGATCAATAAGCCAGTCCGCCGTTTTTATGACATCAAGGTTATGCTCAATGACCACTACTGTATCCCCCGCATCCACTAAACGATGCAGCACATGGAGGAGTTTATCAATATCAGCAAAGTGCAAACCTGTTGTAGGTTCATCGAGAATATATATTGTTCTACCCGTACTGCGTCGGCTTAACTCCGTGGCCAACTTAACACGCTGCGCCTCTCCCCCGGATAAGGTGGTTGCGGGTTGACCTAAGCGAATATAGCCGAGTCCCACATCCTGCATAGTCTGCAGTTTGCGGGCAATTTTCGGTACTACCTGGAAAAACTCCACTGCTTCGTCGACCGTCATTTCCAGTACTTGAGCAATGTTTTTTCCTTTGTAGTATACTTCCAGAGTTTCCCGGTTATAACGTTTACCCCCGCAAATTTCACAGGGAACGTATACGTCGGGGAGGAAATGCATCTCAATCTTGATGATCCCGTCTCCATGGCAGGCCTCACACCGTCCGCCTTTAACATTGAAGCTAAACCGCCCCGGTTGATACCCCCGCATCTTTGCCTCCGGTGTTATGGAAAAAAGTTCACGGATAAAAGTGAAAACTCCTGTATAAGTAGCCGGATTGGAACGAGGAGTCCGTCCGATTGGCGATTGGTCAATATTAACAACCTTGTCCAAATACTCCAAGCCTACTATCCGCTCGTGCGCTCCTGCACGCTGCCGCGCTCCATTCAGCTTGGCCGCTAATTCTTTATAAATAATCTCATTGATTAAAGTGCTTTTACCGGAACCTGAGACTCCGGTCACACAAGTAAACAAACCTAAAGGAAAGCGCACGTTAATATTCTTTAAGTTATTTTCACAAGCGCCTAGTACTTCGAGCCACTTACCGTCGGGCTGGCGCCGCTGCTTAGGCAACCTAATTTGTTTGGCACCACTCAAATACTGCCCTGTGATTGATTCCTTATTGGCCTTGATTTCCTCAAGCGTACCCTCTGCCACCACTCGCCCGCCGTGTGCCCCAGCACCAGGACCAATATCGATAATATGATCTGCAGCAATCATTGTATCCTCATCATGCTCAACCACAATCAGGGTATTACCCAAGTCACGCAATCGTTTGAGGGTTGAAAGTAAACGGGCATTATCCCGCTGGTGTAGTCCAATGCTCGGTTCATCGAGAACATAAAGTACACCCATCAAGCTTGACCCAATCTGCGTTGCCAGTCGGATTCTCTGAGCCTCTCCACCAGAGAGGGAACCGGCAGCACGATCCAGTGTCAGGTAATCCAGTCCGACATTCATCAAAAATCCCAACCTATCCTTGATTTCTTTGAAGATCTGATGAGCAATTAGCTGTTCCTTTGGTGTAAGGGGCAAAGCTTTTAAAAAACTTAAAATTTCGGTAATTGACATGCGAGTCAAATCATCAATAGAGAGCGCGCCCACCGTTATTGCCAACGCTTCCGGTTTCAGGCGTTTCCCTTGACACTCCGGGCAGAATTGTTCACTCATATACCCTTCTATTTCCGCACGGACATAATCCGAAGTTGACTCCCGATAGCGCCGTTCGAAAAGGGGAACCAGTCCTTCAAAGTTGGTACGATAGGTTTTTATTTCATTAAAAACGTTTTGGTATTGAAAAGAAATAGGGATCTTTGTTCCATAGAGCAGTCCCTCCCATTGGTTCTTATTGAGATTATGCAAAGGGGTATCCATCGTAAACCCCAGGTTTTTGGCCACAGCTTCCAGCATTTTTGGATAATAACTCGAGGTTGATTTTGCCCAGGGGGCAATCGCCCCTTTTGCCAAAGACAAGGAATGATCAGGGAGAAGAAGGTCAACATCGACGACAAGATTCGCTCCTAGTCCGGTACACGCCGGGCAAGCTCCGAAAGGGCTATTAAAGGAAAAAAGACGCGGCGATACTTCCTCAAGCGCAATACCGCAATCCGGACAAGCGAAATTCTCACTGAAAAGCATTTCGCCCCCGTCAATGAGATCTACGATGATATTCCCTTCACCAAGTTTCAGTGCTGTTTCTAGTGAATCCGCCAAACGTTCCGCACTCTCCGGTTTTAGAGAAATACGGTCAATCACAACTTCAATGGAGTGTTTTTGGGTTTTGGTTAGTTTTATCTCCTCGCCAAGATCCCTTACCTCCCCGTCGACACGAACTCGAACATACCCCGCCTTTCGTACTGCCTCAAAGACCTTATTATGCTCTCCCTTTTTCCCTTTAATGAGCGGTGCTAATATTTGAAGTTTTGTCCTTTCCGGTAAACTCATTACCTGGTCAACAATTTGCTGCACGGTTTGCTGAGAAATCCTTCGGCCACATTTTGGACAATGCGGATGTCCAATACGCGCAAACAGTAAGCGAAGGTAATCATAAATCTCCGTTGCTGTGCCTACAGTAGAGCGCGGATTGCGATTAGTCGTCTTCTGATCAATGGAGATAGCGGGGGAAAGCCCCTCGATGGAATCTACATCCGGTTTATCCATTTGTCCTAAAAACTGTCGTGCATAAGCAGAAAGTGACTCTACATAACGCCTTTGTCCTTCAGCATAAATAGTATCGAATGCCAGGGATGATTTTCCCGAGCCGGATAATCCTGTGATCACGACTAGTTTATCGCGCGGGATGTTGATATCAATGTTTTTTAGATTATGGACTCGCGCACCCCGTACTCGCAAGTAATTTTGGGTCATAAATTGCCTCATTTCCTCTTTCATTTTTTGCTTTTTCGCTTAGAGCGCTTATACCGAGAATTTCCGCGTAGCTGCGAAGTCATTTTATATTTATTATCTTCTCCTTTTAACTCAATTATGGCATCGCGAATTTCAGCGGCCCGTTCAAAGTCCAGCTCGCGAGCAGCAAGACACATTTCCTTTTCTAAATTGTTAAGCAGTGTCTCAAGCTTTTCAGACGACAGTTTAGTTCTATAGGACTTTTTCATCTCAGCAACACGGGTCGCTTCCGGCACATCAAAAATACGCTTTTGTATAGTTTGAGGAATAATGCCCATTTTTTCGTTATAGGCCATCTGCACTTTGCGGCGTCGATTTGTCTCCTTCAGGGCAATCTGCATAGACTTTGTAATATTATCACCATACAAAATTACCTTGCCCTGAGCATGGCGTGCTGCACGGCCAATGGTCTGAATGAGGGAACGTTCTGACCTGAGGAATCCTTCTTTATCAGCATCAAGAACAGCTACAAGGGATACTTCCGGCAAATCCAGTCCTTCACGCAAAAGATTAATCCCCACCACTACGTCAATCGTACCCAGGCGTAGCTCGCGCAGGATTTCAACCCTTTCAAGGGTCTTAATATCCGAATGGAGGTACTTCACCTTAATTTCCAGGTTCCTAAAATAATCTGTAAGGTCCTCTGCCATCTTCTTCGTTAAGGCTGTTACGAGGACTCGTTCCTGTTTCACAATTCGCTCTCGGATTTCTCGAATTAAATCATCGATCTGCCCCTTTGTTGGACGGACAATGACCTCAGGATCCAACAACCCTGTGGGACGAATGATTTGTTCTACAATCGTCGGACAGTGAGCCAATTCATACGGTCCAGGTGTTGCACTGACATAGATACTTTGCTTAATCAGCCGTTCAAATTCGTCAAACTTCAACGGTCGATTATCCAAGGCAGAAGGGAGGCGAAAACCGTAGTTAACCAGTGTTGTTTTGCGTGAACGATCCCCTTCATACATCCCTCTGATCTGTGGAAGAGAAACGTGGGATTCATCCACAAAAAGGAGAAAATCATCCGGAAAATAATTCAGTAATGTGTAAGGGGGCTCTCCTGGCTTACGAAATGTCAAATGACGAGAATAATTTTCAATTCCATTACAAAAGCCCATTTCTCTGAGCATTTCTATATCATAGCGTGTCCGCTGCTCAAGTCGCTGTGCCTCTAAAAGCTTATTCTCCTTTTTTAAGACCTTTAATCGTTCATCCAGTTCTTTTTCAATATTATCCACAGCTAGCATGAGTTTGTCACGGTCAGTCACATAGTGAGAATTCGGAAAAATCGAAACATGGTGTCGTTCACCTAAGATCTCCCCCGTTAACACATTTATTTCGTAAATATGCTCTATTTCGTCCCCAAACATCTCCACGCGAAGTACCCGATCACTTGATGCTGCAGGATATACTTCAATGATATCCCCGCGCACGCGAAACGTACCCCTGGTAAATGCTATATCATTACGATCGTATTGGATTGAAATTAGTTTGCGCAAAATATCATTGCGCTCGATAACTTGTCCCTGCCGTAACGAAAGTACAAGTTCACGGTAATCTTCTGGGGAACCCAAACCAAAAATACAGGAAACACTGGCTACCACGATAACATCACGTCGCTCAAGAAGTGCTGCCGTCGCAGAGTGCCGCATTTTCTCAATTTCATTATTGATAGAAGCATCTTTTTCAATAAACGTGTCACTCGAAGGAACGTACGCCTCAGGTTGATAGTAATCGTAATAACTCACGAAATACTCTACTGCATTTTCAGGAAAATACTCATGAAACTCGCTATAAAGCTGTGCAGCCAACGTTTTGTTGTGCGCAAGTACAAGAGTCGGCCTCTGTACCTTCGTAATTATATTCGCCATAGTAAAGGTCTTGCCGGATCCTGTAACCCCCAGTAATGTTTGATGCCGCCGTCCTTCATTCACCCCAGCAGCCAGAGCATTAATCGCCTGAAGCTGATCCCCTGCCGCTTTATAGGGGGCATGTAAATGGAATTCCATGCTCCAGACTCCTTTCAACAAACAGAATGTTAATATTATTGAAACATCTTACTTTTAATGCCTTTATTTTAAATGTATATTTGTTTGCCAGATCTTACTTTTAATTTAATTAACAGATAATTTATAATTTTCTTTTTATTTTAACACCTAATACTATACTTAACAATTAGAGTAAGTCAAAAATTATACCGTTAAGCACTGGCCACTACTCGGCTTGATGTAAAACCGCCAAACTCAAATTAGACGTTCAACTAAGCAGTGCCGCCAAGGATTACAAGGCCTGGCTATAACAGACGAGTGTCCTTGAGGCATGGACGAATGTGAAAGTAATTTTCTAAAAAAGAAAATAGCCGAAAATACTTCGGCTATCGCAGAATTGCCAAGTTCTTCATCTTGCTTTTTTAGTTTATTCCTGCTTTTTCTGACTGCCCTGACCTTTCCCTTGTTCTTTCTGCTGATCTTTCTCCTGATCTTTCATTGGGTCTTTTTGTTGCTCGGGCTGTTGTTGTTTTAACATTTCAGGAGGTATGGTTTTCACTTGTTCATTGGAGGTTTTCTCAGTGCCAATAACTTTACCCTGCGCATCAAGATACTCGCGCGTTGTTTCTGTCTTTACCCGTTCCGTAATTTTCTGGACTCCAGCAGGCATCGGGATCGTCTTACCCTCCGCCTGTTCTCCTTCGCCGCTTGTCACTTGCTTATCACTTGTTTGGCTCTCCTCCTTTTGGGAGTCTCCTTGATTTTTCTCTTGTGAAGCAATATTTCCTTTCTGCTCCGTATTTTCCGTTTGCCTATCCTTTTTATCTTGCTCTGCACTTTGCATGGTCAATGTATAACTCTTCTGAATCATAGCGAGATTATCTGGTGTGACAGCCTTAACCTGAATAATTTTTGCTGGAATTTCACCTTGCTCACTTGTAATAGAATTATTGATATCCAGTGATTCATTTTTTAAAATTTTTTGAGCCCATTGATATGCATTAATCCCCTGGAGATAAGGAGAAGAATCAATATCTCCAGCCTGGACTCCTCTTGATATTCGTTCCAATGATGGAAGACTTGCCTGTCCGCCAACTAAAACTACTTTCTTATCTAACTGTGCTTGTTCTAAAACTTCGTTGGCTATAGCTGCTAATTTCTCGGTGTGAGCCAAGATGCCCTGGACCTTGCCAGGATTCTTTTGAAGGAAATCCACTAACCCCTGCTTAGCGACAGTTTCCGAATCAGAGGAACTGGCAATATTCTGTACTGTTATTTGGGGATATTTATTTAATACTGTTTTGTTTCCAGCTAAACGCTCCTGAAATCCACTATCATTTGGGTCTCCCTGCAAAATTATTACCTGACCCTCGGTAACCTTGCTTACCAACATTTGGGCCATAAGCTCCCCGGTTACTTGCTGATCCAAAGTAATCATCCCGACAGGCTTTGCACCTCTAGGGAGTTGACTTAAAGCTAACACTGGAATTTTATCTGTTTCTGCATTTTTAAGAAGATCAGCATTTCCCCCTTGATAAATAAGAACCTTCGCCCCTTTCAAGGGTGATTCGTTTCCTGCTGCATTTGCATTCTGGTCCATATACTTCACTTGTACATTTTCCTTCTTCGCCAGATCATCAATCCCTTTGGTAATAAGGAGTTTATTTGGATCTTCCTCATTTAAGGAAACCGCGATTACTGTCTCTGTCTCCTCATTTGGTGAAGAAGTATTATTCTTATTTCCTAATAGAGCTTGTAGACCACAACCAGTTATTGTAAAACTAAGACATAAAAAAAATACAAAGAAAAGGGACCGAACTCTTTTTGACATGGGATCCACTCCTTTTGAAGCTCAATCCTAAATTCTTTGATAGTTTTCCCTTGTCGGTAAAAAAGATGCAATAGAAAAAGAGGTAATGCTACTCTAAGTTCAAACGTTTGTTTGCTAAATCACACAATATCTGATTAAGCACAGTAGCCCGATAGCTATCCAATTGTTCAAAATTTACTGCATCCATATAGATCCCTTTGAGCTGAGAGTTATGTGTTTGCCAAGATATTAAGGTTTCTTTTATCTTTTCACTAAAAGAGCGATCTAATCCTTGATCTTTTAAATTTTCAGGATTTCCCTGCCAGATCGCTAAATGCCTTTCAGGAAAAACAATCCCAATTACTTCGTCCGGATTAAGCGGATGTAAGACAATTTCAATCACTTGTCCCAATTGTTGGGCTTCTCGCAAAACCCAATCCAAGGCATCCAACGTCTCGTCCCCTTCAAGTCGAATCTGGTCGAAGTCCGCAAGGAAATGCGGTGCGAGATTAAGCCACCCCTCCGCAGTTAAGCCATGCAAAAAATAAGGTATAACAACACTTTTTTGCAATAGTCTAAGAGCATTTTTAGCGAGAGGCCAAGGACCGATTTGCTCTTTCTTCACCTTAACACCGGCAGAATTTCCTAAGCTCCAAGAGAGATATTCTTTTTCTATCTGACGTTTGGAAACCTGGTTTTTAAGCAATGATCCGAGTTCGGCAGCCAGCTCTTCCTCCAAAGTCGCTTGAAGTTCTTGAAGCAGTTTTTGAATTTTAAAAATCTGTGAACGTTGCTTCTCTAACTTGAGTTCATCACAGAAAATGCTGAAATCAACAAACTTCTCAACTACTCCTGGGGCTTGCCAATGAAGCGGGGAAACCTTCATGGCATCCAGCATTACCAACCCTATTTGCGGCATAATAAAACCAGCCATTGAATCCGGTTCCCGCACGGAACGCAAGAAATCAACGCCATATCCCCGGTCCAACATTTCAAGACCGGTAATCTTTATTAGCGTCGATTTACCAGTTCCCGGGCCTCCCAATAAAACATAAACACGTTTCCAACTCGGCATCATATTAGGCAAAAGAGATATATAGCCCCTAGTGGTCATTCCTTCTGCAAAATAATGACGAACCCCGGTCTTATTTCTCATGCGTGTAACCCCCGTCGTTTTTTCTGGTCAGCGTAGTCTATGCAATAACTTAAACGACGGTCACTCTCTACCAGTGTTCTCACCTCTACCGGGAGATAGAACCATTTGTATCTAATATTAAATATTACTTAATTCAACTTCTCCAATAGCCTTCTCCAGTAAAAATAAAAAATAGTTGTTAAAGAAAAAAATGCCCTCAAATAACCATTAACTTTAACAACTACTTATTCAACTACTAATTCATTCTACATTAAAATTATATTATAATTCATAGTTACCAGCAGCTTCAGGCTGGTATAAAATACTCTCAACTTTCAGTTTAACGATACCATTTGGAACTTTCCATTCTAATATATCTCCCTCACGATATCCTAAAATGGCCGTCCCCACAGGAGCTAGGATAGAAATTTTGTCCTCAACCAAGTTTGCTTCCGATGGGTATACTAACGTATAAGTCATTTCCTCACCTGTATCCACATCCTTCAGAAGAACCTTTGAATTCATCGTGATCACATTATTTGGGATCTCTTTAGAAAGTACAATCTGTGCATTGTTCAATTCCTGTTCCAGGCTTTTTAAATACTCCCTATTTAGGGTATTGTTAAATTCTCTTTCTTTTTCTATTAGTTTTAGCAATCGATCTCTATCCACGGATGTAATATAAATCTTTCTTGACATGATCTTCCTTACCTTTCTAAGTTTCTCTTCAAGATATTTCGACTCGGAAAAAACCAGTTGAGGTCAAATAAATGTGAAGTTCTTCTTATTTTATATTATAGATGATTTTTCCTACTTAGTAAATCCTAGGATAAAGTATTACCCTATGACTTAAAGTAGACTAAAGCCCAACATAGTCATTAAACATACTTATGTTGAGCTCCGAATGTACGGAATAAATGTAGTATAGTATAGTGTTGTGT
>JBMNTM010000055.1:0-9994 GCA_050945735.1 Desulfosporosinus sp. | reverse complement strand
ATAAAAAATGAACTGGGCTTTACTGTGAATATTGGAATCTCAAACAATAAACTTTTAGCAAAAATGGCTGGAGAACTTAAAAAACCAGATATGGTACACACTATCTTTCCGGAAGAAATCCCAACAAAAATGTGGCCCTTGCCTATTGAAGAACTTTTTATGGTTGGAAGGGCAACATCTAAAAAGCTAAGATCCAGAGGGATCAAAACAATCGGAGAACTCGCAAATTTTAACTTAAAGTTAATTAAATTATTTCTAAAATCACATGGCGTGTTAATCTGGAACTATGCCAATGGTCTGGATTATTCGCCGGTTCGAACCGGCGACACCATCGAAGTAAAAGGTATAGGCAATTCTACAACTATACCTTTTGATGTGGAGGATCGCAATAAGGCCCATCTTGTACTGCTTTCCCTCGTTGAATCTGTAAGTACCCGGCTGCGTCAGGCTAAGGCATTAGCTCGTTTAATATCCGTCTCGTTTCGAACGAATGAATTTTATAGTTGCTCTCACCAAAGAAAGATCTTTAACGCTACTGATTGTACAGATGAAATTTGGAAAATTGCTTGTGAATTATTTGATGAGCTCTGGCAAGGTCAACCGCTAAGACATATGGGACTACGCGTATCTGAACTATGCCAGAATGATTTCTTTCAAATCTCTCTCTTTTGCAAGGACTACAATAAACGACGTAAAGTTGACAGGGCAGTCGATATAATTAGGGAAAAGTACGGTTCCTCGGCTGTTTTTAGAGCAGCATTTCTTAATAGTGGCCTTCGTTCTATTACCGGTGGTGTCATTGAAAATGAAGATTACCCGATGATGACCAGCCTACCTTGACATTTAATACCTTAATGAGTGGCTTAAGCATTATTTTAATTATTTTAATTTTTTATTAACTTATTTCTTAAGTTAAACATTTCCTGGTTAAAAACACAACTTTTACACTTAGGTATCCAATCTACCCCATTAAGACATAATATAAAAAGCTTATGTAATTTTGATAGAGGGTAGAGGCTAACGCTATGAGTATGCAAGAACTTTTAAACACTAAGGAAACATCGATTTCCATGCTTCAATTTCCCGAACTACTATTTGTTGAGGATAAGTTACAAGTCGTAATAAGTAAAGCCGATGGCCTTATTCAACGAACCTGTATAGGTATGCTGCAATCCGGTGGTAAAAGAATTCGCCCACTCCTTACTCTATATAGTGGTATGTGTTTTGCTCCATTAAATCCAATGATGATCCAAGCAGCTGTTGCTGCCGAACTTATTCATATGGCTTCCCTTATTCACGACGATGTTATTGACGAATCATCTACCCGGCGTGGAAAACCGACTGTAAACTCCCTCTATGGAAATCACTCGGCTATTTTGACAGGAGATTATCTCTTTGCTGAAGCTTTCAAAATCTTATCTTCACATCAATTAATTTCCTGTATGAGCTACCTTGTCGAAGCAATCCAAGCCATGTGTGAGGGAGAAGTCAATCAAGCTAATGAGCAATTCTCAAGTACTATCAACCTGCAGCATTATTTTGAACGGATTACCAAAAAAACAGGAAAGCTGCTGGCTGCCTGCTGTCAATCAGGGGCTAATCTTGCAGGGTGCTCTGCAGAAGAAATAACCCTGATGCGAGAATTCGGACTTAACATCGGCTACGCTTATCAAATCACCGATGACATTTTGGATATTAATGGAGATACAAGCTCTCTTGGCAAACCAGTTGGTGCAGATCTTATTAATGGTAACATAACACTGCCGTTCCTTTACCTTATGGAAAACCCTCTCTATGGAAACCGCCTTAAAGAAATCATTGAAACACAGAAGATTACACAGCAAAACATTCAAAGCATCAAAGAGGCTCTTATTTCCTCAGGGTGCATCAAGCAAGCTTATGCAACAGCCACTAAATGTATCTATAAGGCAAAAGATTGCTTGGATAAAATCCCGGAAAGTCATTATCGAACAGTCCTTCTTAATTTAGCGGATTCCATCTTGCTTCGTACCACTTAAAGAACCTTTATCTTTCGCAATTGGCGGCACAACCAATAGAGGAGCAAAACTCCCGGACCACTACCCCCTATAAGTTTCTTGGTAACGGACCGAATATCCCTGTCCATACTCTTTTCATCTGACAGATACATAGCCAGAAGCCCTTGGACGATTACGCGATGAAACTTTGGATAATCCAAGTAAAGTGTTTGTGCTAAAGAATATTTCACAAATAGCTGCAGACGATCACTAATAATTTCATTATGTTCATAATACGCTACAAAATTTAGTTGCTTAGTCTCGCTATCTTCACGCAAATCAATAAAATAATCCAATAAGATATGCATGCCGCATATCCAGGGAAAGTAAGCCTGACTAATCTTCTGTCCTTGTTTTTTTGTTAATTGAGAATCAAAGGCAACAGCATAAAGACAGAAAATTCCCAGAGTTGAACCTGTTGCTGCGGCAAATTCCCAGGCAGTTATCGCCTGATAATCCCTTAAGTATGAGTTGATCCAGTTTAGCATTTTAGCTTCCCGTTTTTCCGCCGCTAAATGTTTATAGGTTTGTAGATGGGAATAAAGTTTAGCAAACTTAATGGCTTCTTCTTGAACTTTATTGTAAGATGGCAGTTTTTTAAGGCTTTCCTGACAGGTCTTTACCAATCGTTCCAAATATCCTCCATCCTCTCGATAGGGGTAATATAAATAGTAATCAGATGTACATGTATCTGGATTCAATGCTTCTTGCATGGCCAAATGTAACTGAAAAAAGGCTGATTCATCCTGAAAATCAAGACTATCTACTAAATTATCAAGATAGTCGCTCATAGTTTGATATGCAACAATAAATCGCACTGCTTCTACTCGATTCACACCAGGATATAAGGCATAGATACTTCCACCTTGGCAGTGAAAAGCTTTTAAGCGAATACTGTCTAAGGCTAGTTGGCGTAGATGGGGATCTGGAGACTGAGCTGCCAGTTGCTGCCATCCTTTTAGTTCTTGTTTTACTAATGGAAAAATAATGGAGACAAACTGAAAGATTAATCTAACACAATTCATGGGTTCTCAACCGATATATTCATTTACTGTTTCTCCTTCACTATCAACAAAGGCCATATTCTAATGATAGTGTTGCCAATTAACACTTCTTCAACCGATTAAATATCTTTTCTTAATTTAATGGTAATCGTTTATATCGAACATGCATATTTTTTCCTGTTTTTGAGCATTTTATAAATGCGTTACCGGTTAAATATACTGAAAGGAGAATTATCATGAATAAAGAAATAACTTCTAAAGATTTGGCCATTTTAAAAGACCAGCTTGGGGCGGAAGCTTTATTAGTTCATAAGTTTGCCCTAGCCTCTCAAATGGTCCAGGATCAAAAAATTAGTTCTGAACTTTCATCTATTTCTAACCTGCATCGTAAGCATTATGATACCCTACTCAATTATTTAAATTCACATCAATAAAATAAAGAAAGGGATGGATGAAGTTGAATATGCAAAATACAATGTCAGAACAAGAAATTATCACAGACTTATTGACAAGCGAAAAACAGCTTACTTCCGCTGTAAATACATTTATTGCTGAATCGACTTGTGCAAATTTAAGACAAAATCTAAAAAATATTCTCACCGAAGAATATTTTATTCATGAAAATCTTTTTAATATTATGAACTCAAAAAACTGGTATCCTGTTAGCAATGCCCCGACTCAAGATGTTCAACAAACTAAGGATAGATTTAATCAGTTACAAGTTTAACTAAGTTCGACAGGTTACAATCAAGAAACTGATATATAAGCAAAAAGAGAGGCAATACCACAAAGGTATTGCTTATCTTATTAGCTTCGTTATTTTTAACTATTTTTCTACCTTTTCAATCTTGACTTCTTCTTTTTTTTCTTCTCCTTCAGTAGCAGATTTAAATTCTTTTATTCCTCTCCCCAAAGATCTCCCTAATTCCGGCAATTTTCCTGGTCCAAAAATTATCAAAGCAAGGACGAGGATGATACCGGCTGTCAAAGGCGTAATAACTCCAAACGTTGTTAGCATAACTGTTCCACCTCCGTTATTATAATTACCTACCATAAGCTAATGTATTACTATGAGATCGTAAAACAAGTTTACACACATATCCTACCGTATTGGGGGTCAACAAGCAACATTTTTTTATCCCTGGCTTATTCAAGATTAGACATTTCCTATGGCAACGTCTTTGTTGAACTTACGTTTCCAAAAAATAACACCTCAGAAGTTTTATTACTTGCTGCTTCCCGTCGTTTCCTTGACAAGCTCTTCATAAACAAGATATAAATTCCAGATTACATCCCATAATTCTTCATAGGCTTCCGTCACTATAAGTCCTAAATTTTTAGCCTCCCGCATACCAATCGAATACCCATGTGAAAAGTACCCCTCGGTTAAAGCATATGTTATGTTACGTACGCGTCCTGGGTTATTTTTTAACATATAGTTCGATAATAGCATTTCCGCATATTGCTGAGACGCCTTGATAGTTTTTTCGTAGTCCCCTATTAACCAGGGATCAAGTTTATCTAAAAGAGGAGTTACAATAAAGGATGTAACTTCGGGATCTGAACTATTAATAATAGACCTTTGCAAGTAATCTAAACAATGCCACACTGCTTGAACAGGTACAAAGATGTCTTTATAGACCGGATGCTTTACCAAAGGATCGATGGGTCCAAGTTCGGACATCGGTCCCATTACAACTTCATCTGCACCGAGGACAAGCATTGAAGCAGCAGATTTAGCAACATACGGAACAATAACTGCGAACTCTTCGCAAAATTCACGGATGAGCATAATAACTTTATAAGGTGTATCTACTACTCCTCCATAACTATGCAAAAATAGATCAATCTTTTTAGTGTGACCTATCTCCTTTAATTCTTTATAGAGAGGGACTAAGATGGTATCATCAAGAGTTGTATAAGAAAAATATACTATAACTTTAGAATTTCTCAATTGTTCTAAACGCTCAATTAGGCTCTCGCGTTTCTTCTTCAAAACGAGTCCCCCTCCCAGCCTAATCCTTACATCCCATAATATTCCAATTATGTTAGCATGGTGATTTACTGGGAGAAATTTTATTTATACCGATTGCTTTTTGAAACTATAACCGCTTGTCCTTGTAAAAATCAATTACTACTGGAACTCGGACTTATAATCTTCACGCATTCGCTAGAAAGAGCTTAGAACCACGCGGGCTTGTGCCAACGCCTGATCGATATCTGATTCGGTGTGGGCGGTGGATAAAAAAACAGCTTCAAATTGACTGGGAGGTAAATAGATGCCCCGTTC
This sequence comes from Desulfosporosinus sp., assembly GCA_050945735.1. Lineage (GTDB taxonomy): Bacteria > Bacillota > Desulfitobacteriia > Desulfitobacteriales > Desulfitobacteriaceae > Desulfosporosinus. The sequence goes on along the minus strand of JBMNTM010000055.1, from coordinate 4,664 downwards.
CAGCATTCCGCGATGAAACCTGGCAAACTGTTCCACATCCGACGTACAAGCACTGGTATAATCCTTAACCGGAACGTCAGTGAAAAACGCAGAAAACATCGCGCCGATGGCATTAACCCAAATTGGTATTCCTATATCTGATGCAAGTTGCTTTAAGCCTTCGGCCAGCCGGGTAGTATTACTTGCCAGTGCTTCATACATCCCAGGTTGTTGTAATAATTTTAAGGTTGTTAATCCAGCGTTCATGGCCAAAGGATTACCGGAAAGGGTCCCGGCCTGATAAATCGGACCACTGGGAGCGATTTGTTCCATGAAGCGGCGTTTTCCCCCGTAAGCGCCCACTGGAAGTCCCCCGCCGATCACTTTACCCAGGCAAGTTAAATCCGGATCGATTCCATAAACCCCCTGCGCTCCTCCATAACTAACCCTAAATCCGGTCATTACTTCGTCAAAGATCAGTAATGCCCCGTACTCCTCAGTTATACGGCGAACACCTTGTAAGAACCCATCTTCAGGTAAGACGACACCCATATTTCCCGCTACCGGTTCAAGAATCACACAGGCGATCTGTTCACCTTCGCGCTGAAAAATTTCTCTTAATCCTGCCAAATCATTAAAACGTGCAGAAATAGTAGAAGCTGCAACTTGATCCGGAACACCCGGGGATGTTGGTACACCAAAGGTTAGTGCTCCGCTCCCCGCTTTAATCAGAAGTTGGTCGGAGTGCCCATGATAGCAGCCCTCAAATTTAACAATTTTTGTTCGGCCCGTGACACCACGTGCTAACCTTAAGGCACTCATCGTAGCTTCCGTCCCGGAGTTAACCATACGGATCATTTCCATGGAAGGATAGGCTTTTAGAACTTCCTCAGCTAAGAGTGTTTCAACTTCGGTTGGCGCACCGTAACTTGTTCCTCGTTCGACCGCTTGTTTAAGCGCTGCAACCACATCCGGGTGGGCATGCCCCACAATCAGCGGGCCCCAGGAACCAACAAAATCAAGGTAACGATTACCATCAAGATCCCAGATATAAGCACCTTGACCCCTGTCTATGAAAACTGGGTCATGCCCAACGGATTTAAAGGCTCTTACCGGCGAATTTACGCCACCGGGAATGAATCTTTGGGCCTTAGCAAAAGCATAGTGACTTTTTTCATGCATAAAACTCAAACCAAATTCCCCTTTTCTAGTTTGTCTCTTCTTCCAGAAAATATTGCATGCTGGTCTTTTTTAATTCAGCGATACTAAAAAGCATCGCATAATTGCTTATTCCTGTTGACAGAGATATCCTTTTCATAACCTCTTCACATGCTTGAACACTACGGCCGTGAATCATAGTAAAGAAGGAATAGGGCCAATCGGGCAAGGTTGGTCTTTGGTAACAGTGACTTACTTCCTTAAAGCTTGCCATAATTTTCCCTGCCTGAGCCGCCTGTTCAGGCTCAACTTGCCAAACACCCATGGTATTGGCCACAAAACCGGCTTTCTGATGGCGAAGAACGGCGCCAAAACGGCGCATGACCTTTGCCTCTTTGAGACGCATTGTGCCAGAGATGACATCCTCTACAGACCAATGGAGATTTTCAGCAAGTACGCTATAAGGAGTTAGCGAATCCGGCAGATTCGCTTGTAATACCTTAACAAGCGCAATATCTTCCTTTCGCAATTCAAAACCTTTTAATTCAAATAACGAACCATCTTGCGCTTCCAGGATATTTAAATTAGCTTCAGTTTCTTTGAGGGAAGCGTCCGGCACGGATTCTATTTTTTTGTTTAAAGATGAATCTTGATTCGCCAAATTTAAATCTAAATCTACTTTTATTTTAAATACCCGAATAGCTGGTAAACTATAGATTTCCGGCACCTTCAAGCTATCACGGATATTTTGCAGTATCCTTTCCGCAACTACCTGCGAGCGCGCAATCAGTGTAAACCAAATATTATACTCATGGTTACGAAGATAGTTATGGGTTACACCGGAAACCCCCGCCAGCAATTCGGCCAAAGCCGGGATCTTCTCTTCAGGAACCTTGGCCGCGCATAAGGTACTATAGTACCCTAAACGCCGCGAATCAAAAATGCCCCCCAAACGACGAATAATTCCTTCCTGGCGAAGACGTTGAATCCGCCGAAAAGCATCTTCCTCCATCGTCCCCACTTTCAAGCCCAGGACCTGGTAAGGATGAACAGTAATTGGGAAATGGCTTTGGATAACATTCAATAGGGCACGATCGATTGAATCCATACTAAATCCCCTTTCGGCCATGATATAAACACCATGGCTCCTCTGCCATGTAATCCCCTTCATTATAATAGGCAGCGCGTGCCCGGCAACCGCCGCAAATGCGCTTGAATTTACAGGAACCGCACCCGTCTTTATAATCGAGAGTCCGTAAGGTATTAAACACTTCATGATTACGCCAAATTTCGTCAAACGGGGTCTCGCGCACATCCCCTAACGGAATATTCAGATAAGCACAAGGTTGCACTTGACCCTTCGGTCCAATGATGCAATAGTGTGTTCCAGCCAAACAACCACGGCTAAAGCGCATATTTACACCCATTTGTTTAGCGATACGCATAAACTGGGGGGCACAGGTGGGCTTGAGCTCTATATCGACGGTTTGCTGTTTCTTTAGAATCCGATTGAGCATTTCCTCATAGGCTTCTGCCCTTAGAGATTCTTCCTCAATAGAAACCGCCCGGCCCGTGGGAACCAGGAAAAAGAAATGATGGGCCACTGCGCCAATTTCGACTGCAAAATCCGTAATTGCTTCTACTTCCCGGGCATTCCAATCCATGATCGTCGTATGGATTTGAAACGGAAGGCCGATTTCTTTACAGATTTTCATTCCGCGTACCGCCCCATCCCACGCACCCGGAAATTTACGAAATTCATCATGTTTTTTCTTATCAAGAGAGTCCAAAGAAATGCCCATGCCCATAGCCCCGGCGTCCTTAAGTTGCCGGGCAAGTTCATAGGTTATAAGGATACCGTTCGTACCAAACACCGGACGCAATCCCAGAGATGCTGCATAGGCCACTAATTCAACGATATCTATGCGCATCAGGGGTTCTCCGCCGCTAAAAATCATAATCTTAAAACCGGCTCTGGCAATTTGCTCCAACAAAGTCTTTGCTTCGGCAGTACTGAGTTCATCTTCTGCTTTGCATCCGGCATCACGGTAGCAATGATCGCAAAACATATTGCAGGCATTAGTCGTATTCCAGGAGACTATCATGCTTGTCCCTCCTCCCGAAGCCAATTCGCAACATCTAAGGCATGATAGGTTATAATTAAATCCGCTCCTGCCCGTTTCATACTTACCAAGGCCTCCAGGACAATCCGTTTCTCATCAAGCCATCCATTTGCCGCTGCCGCCTTGACCATCGCATACTCACCGCTGACATTATAAGCAGCCACCGGCACCCCAAATCTCTTTTTGGTTCGATAAATAATATCCCCATAGGCCATGGCGGGCTTAACAATAATAAGGTCAGCCCCCTCTTCAATATCCAGTGCTGTTTCCAACATTGCTTCGTTACCATTTGGCGAATCCATCTGATAAGTTCGACGATCGCCAAACTGGGGCGCTGATCCTGCAGCATCACGGAAGGGTCCATAGAACCCGGAAGCAAACTTGGCTGAATACGCCATGATCGGGATATGAGAAAATCCTTCTCTGTCCAGCATTTCTCTGATAGCTCCAACTCGCCCATCCATCATATCCGACGGGGCAACCATATCCGCACCGGCACGTGCCTGCGAAAGTGCAGTCTGAGCAAGCAGATGCAGGGAAGGATCGTTAAGGATCTTTCCATCCTCCACCAACCCACAATGCCCATGATCGGTATATTCGCATAGGCATACATCAGTAATGAGGTATAGATTGGGAAATTTCTTTTTCGCTAAGCGGACAGCTTCCTGAACAATCCCATGTTCTTGGTAAGCTCCGGACCCTACGCTATCTTTACTTTCCGGAATTCCGAATAATAAGATTGCCGGGATTCCCAGCTCTACAACCTCCTGAAGCGCCAGGATAAACTGATCGAGCGAAAAGTTATAAACTCCAGGCATAGAAGAAATCTCTACCTTCTTTTTCTCTCCCGGCATAACAAACATAGGGTAAATCAAATCCTCAACCCGGATATGGTTTTCCCGCACCATGCTCCGGATCACTTCGTTAGCTCGTAAACGGCGTGGGCGTCTCCTCAGTTCCATAAATATACCTCCCCTCGTCACCGCGTTACAACCAAGCCTCATTATATCCTAGCCAGTAAAATAATTGATCAACTGAGCCAAAGAACGGACAATGTCCTTCCGGTCTGTTCGTTGAGGATAAATATTTGAATCACCCAGCTAACCAAAGAACCCGCCGCCCTATGCCATCCCTGGCACTGCGGCATCAGTCCATCCATGGCCAAGTCCTCGAAACTTTGGTGTAATGCAATTTCATCTAGGTTTATCCCAGGCCACTGTCGTTGCATAAAATAATAAACAATTTGTCAAGTTTAGAATCAAAGAGCTATATCGAAAAAACTGGCTAAAAGCTGCAGAAATATCGCATAAATGCTGAAAAATAAAGAAAAATCCTTTATAGTAGAGATATGGGGTAGTCCTTGTCCAAATCTCATTATAAAGGAGATTTAAAATGCAAGACAAG
>JBMNTM010000054.1:0-10172 GCA_050945735.1 Desulfosporosinus sp. | reverse complement strand
AAATTTATTTTTGTCTAAACTCAACTCTAGAGTGCATTTGAGCTAGCTTTTACGGTGCGAAAGTTGAGTTCTTTATAAATATTACTTTTATTATATTATAAAGGGTTGGCGATGTACATCCTTATCAAGCTGAATATTGCTATATATTTCCAATAACCCATTTCTTGAGAATTTTTTCTATTATTTTTACCATGTTGTTCCATATGATCCATCTTATGCATATAATATCCTAGCTCTAAACAAAGGAGGGAATGAAGATGGCATTTGGTGGTGTTGATGGAGCTGGTTGCTGTGATACAGGACGTGATTGTTGTAAAGGAATTGCGGTTGTCGTTGTAATCATTCTTTTGCTTATCGCAATGGGAATTGTATGCTAAATTAGAAAGGTGGAAATTCTTATGTACGGAATGGGTTTTAGTGGATTAGGTGGATGCTGCTGTCGTCCACAAGTAAGTTGTCCCCCTGTCGCCCCGATTGGCTGTGGAGTTGGGGTGGGAATAATTGCTATAGCAATTTTAATTCTTATCGCTTTAGGCGTTATTTTCTAACAATGTAATAAGGCTACCACTAGAAGTGATAGCCTTATTACATACAGACCAGAATTATTGGCCATTAAAGTATTTCAGAACTTTAGACGCATAAAAACAACCTCATGAAGAGGTTGTAATAATTGATTCATTAATTGTTTTTAATGTTTCCCCTATCGAATCATGTATTGCTATAACCTGATGCGAGTTGTCAAAACTAGTAGGGGTTTTATTTATGATCACTACTTTGGAATAGGGAGGAGCATATTGCAGCAAACCGGCTACAGGATAGACTGTAAGAGATGTTCCTAAAACAAGAATCAATTCGGCTTTTTGTATTATTGCGAAAGCTTCATCGTATTTGGGGACACTTTCGCCAAATAAAACCGTATCCCGTTTAATTAGATTATTTGCATGTTTGTCAAGACAATCGCAATAGTAAAATTCTCCGCCTTTTTTAACAAGTTCAGCAAATACATACTGCTTCTTACACCTTATACATGTGGCAGTTTTTCCGGTCCCATGAATTTCTATAACGTTTTTACTCCCAGCATCAAGATGAAGCGAATCCACGTTTTGCGTAATAACGTGATGAACTAATCCTTTTTTCTCCCACTCTGCGAGTATGATGTGTCCAATATTCGGCCGAACATCTTCAAAGTATAGGTACTTTAATACGCAATCGTAATACTTACGGGGATTCTGGTAAAAGAAGGATAGGGAAAAGACTTCTTCAGGTATATCTGCGTATACACCCCTTCCGGAACGGAAATCCGGTATCCCGCTTTCAGTGGACATTCCTGCACCTGTCAATACTACCGTGTTTTTGGACTTTAATAATAAACTAGCTATCTCTTTGATTTTATCCACCATATAAATTACTTCTTTCTTAATATAATTTACTTCTTTCTTATTGAACCAAATGAATTTTTTTCTATTTAAAAAAATGCAAAGATAACAGAGTAAAAAAATAAAATTTTCAATTATAGATAAATATAATTAAAAATTAAATATTATACTTTTTAATCTTAATAATTTATGGTCGGAGCGACACGATTTGAACGTGCGACCTCTACCACCCCAAGGTAGCGCTCTACCAAACTGAGCCACGCCCCGACTTAAATCACCTATATGAAGTACTTAATATATGCTATCATATTGTATCTAAAAAATCAATCATGGATGAGGGAGCTAAGGGATTTAGGGGAATGCATTGTGAGAAAGCCAATTTGGCTTGGAATCAAGCTATTACTTGATTTTAGGATATGATATAGGTTAACATTAGGTATAAAACCACAAGCTTAACTCAAAGCAGGGGAAGTCGGGTGGATATATGTTTGGTTATGATTTAGTCAAAGCGCCGGTACAGTGGAAGGAAAGATCTATATGAAAATTATGATTGAACTAAAAGAAGCTTTAGAATTAGTTCTTAGCCGTATTCAGCCGGTTGAAACTGAGTGTGTTTCAATCACCGATGCCTATAAGCGTGTATTGGCTAAGGATGTGACATCCCAAATTGCCATGCCGCCGTTTGCACGTTCTCCCTTGGATGGGTATGCTTACCTAGCTACAGCAGGTGACCCTCAGCCACTCCGACTTAAAGTGGTGAGCGAAATTCCGGCGGGAACTATCTCAAGGCGTGTTATCGCGCCTGGTGAGGCTGCAAAGATATTCACGGGCGCACCCATTCCGCCCGGCGCCAACTGTGTTGTGAGGATGGAGGATACTAAACAGGAAGGCGATACAGTGACAATATTGGTACCGGTGTTACCTGGTTCCAATATCATACTTAAGGGTGAGGAGATCAAAGAGGGTGACATCCTTCTTAAACAGGGTTTTTTATTAACCCCACCAGCCATTGGACTTTTAGCTGCCGTCGGGCAGTCTCAGGTCACCGTATACCGCCGGCCGCGCGTAGGGTTGCTGTCTACCGGATCGGAACTTATGGATGTAGGGCAACCTTTGTGCCCTGCTAAGATATATAATAGTAATAGTTATACCTTGCGTGGAATGCTTCAGGAGTCCGGATGCGAGGTTTTGGTTATACCTCTTGTTACCGACCAAATGGATGCAACTATCCAGGTTTTAGAAATGCTTAAGGATACCGATATGGTTATTGCGACAGGCGGAGCCTCTGTGGGTGATTATGATTTAATGCGCCATGCGTTTGCTCAGTTTGGGTGTGAAATGCTATTTTGGAAATTAAAGCTAAAGCCGGGAACTCCGGCGTCTGTAGGAATAAAAGAAAATCGGTTCTTTTTCTCCCTTTCAGGAAATCCGGCCGCTGCCATGGTGACGTTTGAACTGTTGGTTCGCCCTGCACTTCGGAAATTGGCGGGACGGATTGATACTGAAAAGGGACAATTTCCGGTTAATATGGCCAGTGGCTTTGGAAAATCAGGCAAACAAAGGCGCTTTTTACGCGCTCAAGCGATATTCAAAGATGGAGAAATCTGGGCAGATCTCCCTCCGGCTCAAGAATCGGGTGTTCTTCGTTCTATGATTGGCAGTCATTTATTAGTGGATGTACCAGCAAACCATGGGCCGGTAAAACCTGGGGAATTACTGATGGCAAGTTGGGTTGCGGACTGGGAGAATTAAGATGCGTATTTATTTAATGGATGAAAGTTCCCAAATCCCTGTCATTTCGATTGTTAGCGGAAAGTCCAATTCAGGTAAGACTACACTGTTAGAAAAAATTATCCGAGAGGCAAAGCGCCGTGGGTGGAGGGTAGCTGTACTGAAACATGATGTCCATGGGTTCGAAATGGATCAACCTGGTAAAGATACATGGCGCCATGCCCAAGCGGGTGCGGATGTTGTCGCCATAAGCTCACCTTATAGGATTGCTATTTTAGAGAGCGTCTCTGGTGAGCAGTCGCTTGAAGAAGTTATTGCCCGAATTCAAGGGGTAGATGTGATTTTCACGGAGGGATATAAGTTCGGTAATAAGCCAAAAATTGAGGTGTTTCGTTCCGAGATACACCAAGAACTTTTTTCTAAACCGGAAGAGCTTATTGCGATAGCAAGTGATGTCTTTTTTGATAACGGGATTCCCTGCTTTGACTTGGATGATGTCCATGGGATTTGTGATTTGATCGCTGAAAAATATAAGGTCAAGGGAAAATTGTAGGGCCTGGTTTTATCTTTGCCTGGATCCCTAAGCAAATAATTTTACTCTGCTGGAGCAAAATGGGGTATGACAGAGTAAAATGATATAACAGGGAAAAGAATTTTTTATTGACAACCTTGAACTTTATGCTAAAATTTAATCTGTGGGAATTTGGGGATACAGGATTAGCGATAATCGGCCCGGATTTCTCCCTATTTTGTTATAAAAAAGGGGGCAAAGATCACAATTGGCAAATTCTCTTGGACGTCATGTGTTGGCTGAGATTTACGGCTGTAGTTTCGACATTTTAAACGATCGTGAAAAAGTCGAAGCAATTATGGTCAACGCAGCTTTGGAGGCAGGTGCCGAAGTTCGTGAGGTAGTGTTTCATAAGTTTAGTCCTCAAGGGGTCAGCGGTGTTGTTGTGATTTCTGAATCACACCTTGCTATTCACACTTGGCCGGAACTCGGATATGCTGCTGTAGACGTCTTTACTTGCGGGGACCGTGTCAATCCCTGGGATGCCTGTAATTTTCTAACCGATCGTTTCAATGCAGGCAATATGACAGCAACGGAAATTAAGCGAGGAATGGTCGAAGATTCAAAGAAGGCAATAAATTTATAGGAGGGATATTTATTTTACTCCGGACTAAGTCAAGTGTGGACTAGTATAGACCTTGTGACAAAAAGTTACAGGGTCTATTATATTATATTTAATAGTGATTTTGCATACTCCGGCAAATATTTTGTCATATTATCAGAGTGCATTTCTTAAAAAGTGCAGGACTTTACATAATAATCTCGAATAGATAATAAGTTAATGTCTAAACGAAAGACAAGGAGCGATGACATGGTTCCGGTAGATTTTTGCTTTCTGGAGAAACTAAATAATGTCCAAAGGCGTTTACAGCAAGAAATAAATTTTAAGCCAGCTAGTTTTGGAGAATTGATTCAGCTAAATTTGGATGAACTTGATCGTACAGTAAATCCGGCGATTGTCTTAGCTGTAAGCCATACTTTTCAAGAAAATGGACAAAAATCAGAAGCATTAGCTGGAATTATTCAGTATATGTTTATAGCCAATAAAGTACATAAATTGGTGAAAGATGATAGTAGTATTGCAGAAGAGCTCCGACAATATCCGGTGCTTGTTGGAGATCTATTATATGGAAAGTTTTTTTTAGAGTTATGCCGCGCGAAGCTGCTTTCATTTCTGGAGCCATTGGCTAAAGTCATGGAAACTATGAGCGAAGGGGGAATTTCCCAATGGCTCTCCCATGACAAAAAACTGGGTCTGTCTGAGACACTTAACATTATTGAAAGGGAGAATGCATCCTTAACAGCAATGGCTGCCCGTCTAAGTGCAGAACTCGCCGGGGTTTCAGTTCCTTTAATGAATAAAATCGAAGCTTTTGGCTGGGAATTAGGATTAGCATGGGGAGCGTGGAAAAAACGTTTAGGGGATACCGTGATTCAGTCAATCCTTCAGCGGGCAAATGCTATCTTGAATGAAATTTCTGCAGAGTCACATCTTCAGTTACATCCCTTGCGCGAAGTTTATCTTTTTATGGCCAAGCGACTGAGCAAAGAAGTAGATACTTCATAAGAGGCAGGATTAAATGGAGTTGGAAATGGAAAAACTGAAAGTTTTTTTTGAAATGATTAAATTTGAACATACCATTTTTGCCCTTCCTTTTGCCTATTTAGGCGCATTTTTGGCTGCAAATGGTGTTCCGGGCATTTCAAAATTATTTTGGATTACGCTGGCTATGATCGGGGCCCGGACCGCTGCGATGTCTATGAACCGTCTGATTGACCGGCATATTGATGCACGTAACCCCCGTACGGCGCAAAGGGCTTTGCCGGCAGGCCGGTTAAGAGTGAATGAAGTCTATATTTATATCGTACTATCCCTCTTACTTCTTGGCTATTCAGCATACCAACTAAATATTTTAGCATTCCGGTTAATGCCAATTGCTGTTTTTTTTCTGGTCTTATACTCTTATACAAAAAGGTTTACCTGGGCCTGCCATATCGTATTAGGTATTTCCTTGGGCTTGGCTCCAGTAGGAGCTTGGATTGGGGTAACTGGTCATTGGGCGTTGGCGCCTATCCTTTTAGGTTTAGGAGTCGTGACTTGGGTAGCAGGGTTTGACGTTGTATATGCTTGTCAAGATGTGGAGTTTGATCGTCAGGAAGGGCTTCATTCAATTCCTGCAAATTTTGGCTTGCAAAAAGGCTTAGAAATTTCAGCGTTATTGCATATTCTTGCGCCCACCTTCTTTATTGCCGTTGGAGTGGTTATGTCAATGGGTTGGTTATATTATATGGGTGTCGCAATTGCCATCTTGTTACTTTATCGCCAGCATCGTCTTGTTACAGTAGATGATTTTTCAAAGATCGGAATTGCCTTTTTCGACCTTAATGGCTACTTAAGTATTTTACTATTTATATTTTCAATCCTGGATTTAACCTTATTGAAATAGGAGGACTCATTTGTGCTGAAGCGAAATCACTTTCTAAAGTAGTAGTAGTAGTTTTGCAGTGGTAGCCGATCACGAAAAGGAGGGATAGTTTTTGTCCTCACTGTTTGCGCAAAGTGAACTATTTGATCTGATAGAAAAAGTCGAAAAGGGCGAACGTATAAACCGTGACGCCGGTGTGCGCATGATGAATAGTAAGGATATTCTGGCACTTGGTTATATGGCCAATATAGTGCGTGAACGTAAAAATGGAAATCTAACTTATTATATGGTTAATGGACAGTATAATTATACTAATGTTCATGACGCAATAATGCTCTATGGTAATATAAAATCCGCGGAGGAACGGATTGATAGAATATTGCATTTTCGGGCATTACAGGACCAAACAAACGAATTTTTATCGTTTACACCGCTTTTTGATTACCCTAAAGATGCTAAATTAGAACCTATGGGCACTGAAACAACAGGTCTTGAGGACTTGAAAATGCTGGCCATTTCAAGGATCTTACTTGATAATTATGATCATATTAAAGCTTTATGGATTATGGTAGGCCTTAAATTAACCCAGGTTTCTTTGGCGTTTGGGGTAGATTATTTAGAAGGTAAAGTAGTGGAGCAAATAAATGATTCAGGAGGGTCAGAAACAAGTCGAGAGATGACCAAACGAGCTATGATCCAGATGATTAATAAGGCAGGACGGGATGCGGTGGAATGTAAGAGTTAGGGGGAACTACATGCAAACGGAGACCTTGAAAATCATAGAGAAACGTCTGGCGGGCGAACGCTTATCAGTCGCGGATGGGATTAAACTATTTCAAGATGCAGATCTTCTTTTTCTGGGACAAGGGGCAGATCTCGTCCGAAAGCAGATGCATCCGGAAAAAATGGTTACGTTTGTTATCGACCGGAATATCAATTATACAAATGTGTGCTCCTGTCAATGTAAGTTTTGCGCCTTTTATTGTAAACCGGGAGATCCCAAAGGTTATATTTTGTCACGGGACGAATTACATGTTAAAATTAAGGAAACAATTGACGCAGGGGGGACACAGCTCTTAATTCAAGGTGGGTTGCATCCTGACTTGGATTTAGAGTACTTTGAAAATCTATTGTCTGATATAAAAGCTCATTACTCTATTCATATACACTCGTTTAGCCCACCGGAAATATGGGATTTGGCTAATAAATCCAAACTGCCTATTGAAGAAGTCATCTTTCGCCTTAAAAATGCAGGCTTAGATTCAATTCCCGGCGGTGGGGCAGAAATATTAGTTGACCGGGTTCGTCAGTTAATCAGCCCGAACAAAATAAGCTGGCAGCAATGGATGGACGTGATGACCACCGCACACAAGCTTGGTATGAAGACGACAGCAACTATGATGTTTGGTCATGTTGAGACGTTAGAGGAAAGAATTTTACATATTGTACGTATTCGTGAAGCTCAGGATCAAACAAATGGCTTTACAGCCTTTATTCCTTGGAGTTTTGCTCCTGCCAATACATTACTGGGCGGTGAAGAAAGTACCGGGGTTGAGTATTTAAGAACACTTGCGATTGCCCGCTTAATGCTCGATAATGTACCAAATATCCAGGCATCTTGGGTTACCCAAGGCGCTAAGATGGCACAGGTTGCGTTGCGTTTTGGAGCGAACGATTTTGGCAGTACGATGTTGGAAGAAAATGTCGTTCGGGCCGCAGGCGTTCAAACGCGTGTCCCGTTGCAGGAGATTGTTCATTGCATTGAAGATGCAGGTTATCAAGCTGTTCAACGCAATACGCACTACGAGTTGCTAAAGGTGCATGGGAAGGGAGTGTAGACTGATGGGCAAGCGACCGCGCGAGGACGCTGAGATGCCGTTACTGGAACATGTACGTGCCCTGCGTAAGGTATTGATAATCTCTGTGTACGCTATCCTGCTGGGGTCCATTGCAGGATGGTTTTTCAGCGATATAGTTTATGGCTATTTAGCAAGGCCGATAACATTGTTGGAAGATATAAATTTTATTACGACAACGCCTTTGGAACCAATGATGGTCAAGATTAAAGTTTCCGTGTTTATAGGAGTCGTCATAATGCTCCCGGTCTTGATCTGGCAAATTTGGAGTTTCCTGTTACCGGCTCTAAAGCAAAATGAAAAGAAGTATATAAAAATAATTGTTCCCTTTTCGGTATTGCTCTTCCTTGTCGGTGCCGCCCTATGTTTCTATGTAGTGCTGCCTATAGGGATAAAGTTCTTGATTTATGCCGGTAGCGGCGCAGTTCAGTCAACTCCTTTTGTGACCAAATCATCCTATCTTACTTTTATCATAAGGTTTCTCTTAACCTTCGGATTTGTATTCCAAATGCCAATAGTCTTAACGATCTTAATTCGCATAGGAATCTTGTCTCCCAAGACGTTAGCCAAAAAAAGACGTTGGGCAGTTCTCATAATTGTAATTTTAGCGGTTACTTTTTCTCCAACGCCAGATTTAGTTACCCAAATTCTCATGGCGGGACCGATGTATCTTCTTTATGAAATGAGTATCTGGTTAGGATATTTGGTAGCACGCCGGCGAGAAAAAGACCTGGCGACAAAATAAGGGGGTGAGGACATGGGAATGAGCGAAATACTCTTGATTCTGATTGTTGTGCTTCTTTTATTTGGGCCTGAAGATTTACCGAAAATTGCTCGTGCAATTGGTAAAGGAATTTTTGAGATTCGTAAAGCAACTGATCAATTAAGTAGAGAATTCCAAAAAACAGCTATGGATAGTAACCCAGTTAATATTATTAACAAAGCATTTGAGCAGACCACGTCACCCCCTAATCCCGCAACAAAAAATGAGCAAAGCGAGGCGGACGATCGTAAAACCGATGAGGAAGTGTCAACAAAAAAGGATGAAAACTCAGACACTGAGAAATTATCCAAGACTAAGTCGGAAGCCCCACTGGATTAATTCCTATTATCTATGGTATCTTATGAAGAAAAGAAAAGAATGCGAGCAGGTGAATCAGTTTTGAAACAACTCTTGCTTTTTAAACAAATAAATTCAGATCTGCAGCGGGTTGAAGATGAACTGCTCAAATTTCTGCAGACAAATTATCCGATTCTCCAGGATTCGGCTGTCCATTTATTGACTGCCGGGGGAAAACGGTTACGTCCGGCTTTTACGCTCTTAGCAGCAAAATTCTATGGATATTCTTCGGAAAAGTTGATTCCGGTAGCAATGGCCTTAGAACTAATTCATATGTCTACATTGGTTCATGATGATGTCGTTGATGCGTCAATGACCAGAAGAGGAAGACCGACAGTTAAGGCAAAATGGGGTAATGTCGTCTCTGTTCAAACTGGAGATTACCTATTGGCTAAAACATTGACACTTATTTCCAAGATTGATCATCCTGAAGTTGCACGCATTTTAGCAGAGGTAAGTGTTGAAATGTGCCAAGGGGAGATTCAACAGATTAAATGTTCTTTTGACGTGGAGCAAAACTTAAAACAGTACTACTATCGGATAAAATGTAAAACTGCTTTATTAATTTCAGCCTGTTGTCGACTTGGTGCAATGATTTCAGGAGCTCCCAATCGTCAAGTCTGGGCGCTGAGTGCCTATGGACATTCGTTGGGAATGGCTTTTCAAATTGTCGATGATGTATTGGATTTAACGGCCAAGCCTTCCGAATTTGGGAAACCAATTGGAGGAGATTTGCACCAGGGAATTATGACCTTACCCATGATCTTGGCGTTAAAATCGTCTGCGCACAATTCCAATTTAAAGGCGTTGCTTAGAAAAGTGGACAAAACGGATGAAGAAGTGTCGGAAACGATTAAATTAATTATCGACACTGGGGCGATCGATCAATCAATGCATGTGGTGGATTTATATGTTTTAAAGGCCAAAAAACATCTGCGCACTCTTCCCCAGGTTCCAACACGTAAAGCTTTGGAAGAGTTAGCTGAGTTTATAGGGGTTCGGAGATTTTAATTTTCAGTAGAAATAATTAGTTATAATACAAAAGTCAGAAATCCAGTAAAATTTAAAATTACTGGGTTTTTGTGTACTTAT
>JBMNTM010000053.1:0-10189 GCA_050945735.1 Desulfosporosinus sp. | reverse complement strand
AGCAATAAGTTAAAACTGTATCATACTTTTTAGAAATTCTTTATAATTTTTCTCTCAACATCTGGACAGCTTTTTGAAGCTGCGGGTCAAAATTTGTGTCAAGCGGAGAGATGGTAACCGGCTGTCCTTTGGTTAATTCTACCAGTATGTCTGGTTCAATTCCTTTTTTGTGAATATCCACCTTATTTGGAGTTAAGTATTTTGCTGTTGTTAACTTGACACTCGTTCCCTTATCCAAAGGATAAATTGTTTGCACAATCCCTTTGCCGAACGTTTTTACTCCGACAAGGCTCCCTGTTTTTTTGTCCTTAATCGCTCCAGCAACAATCTCCGCTGCCGAAGCACTTTCTTCGTTGACAAGCACAACCAGGGGCATTCCCAAATACTTACCAGCCTCAGCCATTTTTGTATCGACATTTCCTTTTTTATCTACAATATAAACAACAGGGCCTTCCGGGATAAAGTAACTGGCAACTTGAACTGCTGCTTTGAGTCCACCGCCATGATTATACCTCATGTCTAAGATTAGTCCTTTAAATTTTCTTATATTCATATTGTTCAGAGTATCTTGAAGTTCATTGCCGGTATCAGGGGAAAATTGAGAAATATTAATATACGCGATATCCGGGTGGCCAGGCAGGGCTTCTCCTTCCACAGTCGGTACTGTGATGTTTTCCCTAATTAAACTGACAGTGAAGGTCTTATTTGTGCTCTCTCGATAAAGAGCCAGATCCACTTTCGTCCCCGGTTCTCCACGCATCATACGGACCGCTTTTTCTTGCTCCATTCCGGCAGTCTCCTGGTCATTAATCTTACTAACGACGTCGCCCGCTTGGATACCTGCCTTACTAGCTGGCGAATTCTTAATGGGACGCAGAACTACTAGTTTTTTAGGATCCTTGAGACTAAGAACAATTCCTATTCCGCCGAACTTTCCTTCCAACATTTGAAAAAGTTCTTCATTTTCCTTGGCATTCAGGTACGTCGAATAAGGATCTCCCAACGTCTCAACAATCCCTTTTGTAGCACCTTCCACAAGCTGATCCATCGCAACCTCTTCTAAGTAGTCGCTATGAATTAGTTGTAGAACTTGCACTAAGCGCCCTACGTTATTTACATTCGCAAGAACAATCCCGCCAAGTGTCGTGGTTACCAGCACACAAAATATTAAAAAAATAACGCCAACGTTTTTTGCTGCTCTCTTCCAGTTCCATTCGTGCAAATAAGCCAAACCCCTTCCCGCGAGTCATGCTCTATTATATGCTTATTCCTTAGGATAAATACTGCTTTTTCACTCTAATTTGGAAAATACTGTAGGGGATCTGTAGGGTTTCCGCCTACCCTTACTTCAAAATGTAGATGCGGGCCTGTACTCCATCCTGTTGAACCAACATGCCCGATTAGTTGATTCGCTTGTACCGATTGACCCTCGGTAACATTCAAGGCAGACAGATGTCCATAAAGTGAGGATATTCCCTTGCCATGGTCAATTATTATCATATTACCATAGGCTGTATTCCACCCAGACATAATGACAACCCCAGCTCCTGCAGCCGTAACCTGAGTCCCGGTCGGAGCAACAATATCCATTCCGGTATGTAAACTTTGTTTTTTGGTTATGGGGTGAATCCGCCAGCCAAAGGGACTGCTGATTTCATAATAGCCCGACACCGGCCAGCTAGTGATTGAACCACTAAAACCGCCATTACGCTTAGCCTGTGCTGCCTGCAATTTCCGAATCCTTTCACTCCAAGCGATAGCTTCAGATTCTAATCTAGCGATATTTTCAAACACCAACTGTTGCTCTTTAAGATTTTGGTCCAATGCTACGCGTTGTTGAAGTTTCGCTTTATCGAGTTCCGCGCTGACTTTAGCTGCCTGCGCTCGAAGCTCCGCAGCTTGATCTCTTTTGAGCTGCAATTCATGTGTTTTTTGGGCAATTTGTTCCTTTTGACTTTGAATATCCGCCAATAATTGATGGTCATTGGAAACTAAGATAGTAAAATACTCCATTCGATTAATAAAATCACCGAGATCAACAGAATGAAAGAGCAATTCCAAATAGCTTACTTGTCCACTTTCATAAATTCCCTTTACCCGTTTTCCGAGGATCACACGGCGGTCTTCAAGCTCTTTTTGTTTAAAATCCAGTTCCTTTTGAGCTGAGAGAACTTGTTTCTGGGCTTCGTCATAAGCGGCCTGCTTCTGGGCTAAAAGCATCTGAGCTTCGGCAATTTGCGTTTCCAGTTGAGCCATTTGAGCCTTAATTTTATCTGCGGTATAAGTTAATTCTTTTAACTGCCCTTGGGCTTGATTCTTTTGATTTATAATATTTTTCTGCTGCTTAACAGCATCTCCCAGTTCGTTAGCCCTAGAGGGCAATGCAGTTGTCCCAAATAAAAGAAGACATATTACAACCAACGTTAGCATTTTCCTCCGGAACATACTATCCCTCCGTACTTATTAAAAAGTTTAGCACACAAACATTATTTACGTTCATTAGCCACCAACAACCCCCATAACACCAAAGCGGCGTTCCAAACCCCGTCAACCCAAATCAGATTGAATTCTCTGCTTAGGGAGTACATAGAGAGGAATCGCGTAAATGAATGCAGGCGACAAGACACTAGCTCCCTAAGTCCGTAGGAACTTCTGCAAAGAGAACCCGCTTCCCAGGACACCCATGATCATGCCAACAAGCAATAGCCCTCCTAATACTTGGAAGAAGAGAGCTGAATTTTGAACAACTGGCAAAAATGTTAAAGCCGATCGGACATAGTTTGTAATCCAATTATAACCCATACCAACAATGAACGCTGCCAAAGCTCCCCCCACAAGTCCTAAGACCATTCCCTCAATAAGAAAAGGCCAACGAATAAAACTGTTGCTTGCGCCTACTAATTTCATAATCTGGATTTCGCGTCGACGAGAAAAGACATTCATTTTAACGTTAATGGAGATTAACACAATGGCTGCAATGCCAAAAGCTACCACTACACTTAGGCCAATCCACCTTAACCACTGCGTAAATTTTAAAAGCTTATCCACAAATTCTTGTCCATAGTTCACTTTGTATACCCCAGGAAGAGCGTGCACCGCTTGAGCCAGGGCGATGACATTTTGAGGGTCCGTCGCTTTGACTATTAACTTATCCGGGAAGGGATTTTTTCCTCCAAGATCCGCTAAGATATTTTCAGAGTTACCCATTGTTTTTCCAAAATCATTAAGGACTTGGTCCTTGGTAATTATGGTTACGGAAGCAACCCCGGGCATAGCTTGAATCTGGTTTTGTAACCCCTCGAGCTCTTCTTGAGTGCTATTTTCAACAAATGCCCCAATCTCCAACTCTGATTCAAAGGATTTAGCCATATTGGAGGCATTTACCAGAAAAAAGATTGAAAACCCCAGAATCATAAGAGAAACCATAACAGTTAAAATCGATGCTATGCTCAGCCAAGGATTGCGTTTCACAGAGCGGATCGTCTCGCAGAGAATATAGCGAATGGAATTAAGCATCATAGCCATATCCTCCCTTTTCTTCATCGCGAGCAACCCGTCCATTTTCAATGGCAATAACTCTTTTTTGCATTTGATTTACAATAGCCTTGGCATGAGTTGCCATGACAATCGTCGTGCCACGTTTATTGATATTATAAAGTAGCTCCATAATTCCCCATGCTGTTTCCGGATCAAGGTTACCCGTGGGTTCATCTGCTACTAATAGTGCGGGATTATTCACAATGGCTCGTGCTACACAGACACGCTGTTGTTCTCCCCCGGATAATTCATGCGGATAAGCATTCTTTTTATTCGCAAGCGCCACAAGGTCCAACGTCGTTTGCGTACGATCCCGAATCTCACCCCTTGACGCTCCAATCACCTCAAGTGCAAAAGCTACATTTTCAAACACCGTTTTATTAGTCATCAACTTAAAATCCTGAAATATGACTCCGATATTACGACGAAGATAAGGCACTTCCCTTTCTTTCATGCGTACTAAATTATTATTATTAACGATAACCTGACCCCGCGTCGGGGTTTCATCACGATATAATAATTTAATCAGCGTCGATTTACCTGCTCCGCTGGGGCCCACTAAAAAAACAAAGTCCCCCTTGCCAATTTTTAGATTGACATCAACAAGAGCTCTGGCACCATTTGGATAAATCTTGGACACATTTGTCAATCGTATCATACTGTCCTCCTTGATTTTCGCACGCCTCGCCCTTTTTCTCCATAACCCTTTAATTTATTCGACACTCATCCCGAATATCCTGTCTGTAAATTCCAATCATGATAAACTACTCTCTAAAATTAATGCCAAAAATGAGTTATTAAAATTAAATGGCAAAAGGACAAACACTTTCCAAGAGCGCTCGTCCTTTAAAAATTTATGATAAACTGTATCACGAAAATTATCCCAACTTTTTTGCAAGGACCACATGGACCGCTTTAACTAAAGCTTCCTTGGTTAATCCATATTTTTCCAGAAGTTCCTGCGGACGCCCGGACTCGCCAAACGTATCTTTAAGTCCTACTCTAACCATTGGTGTGGGTAACATCTCTCCCAATACCTCGGCGATCGCACTTCCTAATCCGCCAATGATGTTGTGTTCTTCCGCCGTTACTACAGCTCTCGTTTGCTTGGCAAGCCGCACAATTGTTTCTACATCCAGTGGTTTAACAGAAGCAATATTCACAACCGCTACCTTAATCCCTACGCCTGCCAGTTCTTCGGCCGCTTCCAGGGCCTTGAACACCATCAAACCATTGGCCATGATGGCAGCATCTGTTCCTTCTCTAAGAACGTTCGCTTTTCCGATCTCAAAGTGATACTCTTCGCCAAAAAGCAAAGGAACTGCCAGACGCCCCATGCGAATATAAACCGGGCCGTTGTATTTGGCGGCAGCCATAACCACCTGACGGGTTTCCTCCCCATCAGCAGGAACTAAAACCGCCATGTTCGGAACGGCACGCATAATAGCCACATCTTCGACGGCCTGATGAGAACCTCCGTCCTCGCCGACGGTTATTCCGGAATGGGTGGCTGCAATTTTAACATTTAATTTAGGATAAGCAATTGAATTACGGATTTGCTCAAACGCCCGCCCTACGGCAAAGATCGCGAAAGTGCTCGCAAATGGTATTTTGCCTGCGGCCGCTAACCCTGCAGCTGTCCCTAAGAGATTTGCCTCGGCAATTCCCATGTTAAAGAAACGTTCGGGATACTTTTTAGCAAAGTCAACAGTCTTAGTCGACTTAGAAAGATCTGCATCCAAGACAACAACATCAGGGTTTATAGCTCCTAAAGTCAGCAGAGCCTTACCATAAACATCACGTGTTGCTATTGTATCAGCCAAAGGTTAACGCCTCCTCCCGCAATTCTTTCAGAGCCTGTTCGGCTTGTTCCATACTAGGCGCACTGCCATGCCAGTCAGCTTGATTTTCCATGAAGGAAACCCCTTTTCCCTTCACCGTCTTGGCAATAATAATTGACGGTTTTTCTTTGACCTGCCGAGCCTCCGCAAACGCTTCAATCAAAGCATCGATATCATGCCCGTCAACTTCGATCACATGCCAGCAGAAAGCCCGCCACTTTTCAGTTAGCGGAGCAGAACACATGACACTTTCCGTCGTCCCATCAATTTGTAAGCCATTAAAATCTAAGATCGCTGTGACATTATCCAGCTTATAGTGAGCAGCAGCCATTGCCGCTTCCCAAATTTGTCCTTCAGCCATCTCACCGTCACCAAGTAAGACGAAAACTCGATAATCTTTGTCATCCAGCTTTCCAGCCAGAGCCATTCCATTAGCCACAGAAAGACCTTGCCCTAAGGAACCCGTAGACATGTCCACGCCGGGGGTCTTTTTCATATCAGGATGTCCTTGGAGCATATGACCGGTATGGCGCAGCCCTTGAAGTTCCTCTTTGGAAAAATAACCCTTCTCGGCAAGTGCAGCATAAAGTACGGGAGCAGCATGCCCCTTGGAAAGTACAAAGCGATCCCGTTCTACCCATTGCGGGTCTTGCGGGTTCACATGCATTTCGTGAAAGTACAACGTAGTTAAGATTTCTACAGCCGATAAACTTCCTCCCGGGTGTCCGGTCTTTGCGGATACGAGCATGGAAATAATGTCTTGACGAAGAGTATTGGCCGTCCGCTTCAGTGCATTGTTTGTCAATAGAGGCCCTCCTTTTGTTAATCCTATGGCTACCGCCATTAATTACCTAATATGGGAATGCGATTTTGGTTTTCTTAAGTAAGCAGCAATGAAAAAATCAATCTCCCCATCCATTACTGCTGACACATTACCTGTTTCTTCATTGGTACGATGATCTTTGACTAAGCTATAGGGATGAAACACGTAAGAACGAATCTGGCTTCCCCAGGCAATCTCTTGTTGCTCGCCGCGGATTTCGGACATTTCAGCTTCTTGCTCCGTGCGCTTAAGTTCCAATAACTTCGCCCGTAAAAGACGCATGGCTGAAGCTTTATTTTGTGTCTGGGAGCGTTCACCCTGACATTGGACTACAATCCCGGAAGGCAAGTGCGTAATCCGGATCGCAGAATCAGTCTTATTAACATGCTGCCCGCCAGCCCCACCGGACCGGAAAGTATCTATCCTCAAATCTTCAGGATCAATGATAATTTCGTTATCCTCCGATACTTCCGGAATAACATCCACAGAAGCGAATGAGGTATGACGACGTGCAGATGCATCAAATGGAGAAATTCGCACTAACCGGTGCACACCCTTTTCAGACTTTGCATACCCATACGCGTTTTCCCCACTGAAAGACAAGGTTGCACTTTTAAGGCCCGCTTCATCCCCATTTATAAGGTCCAATGTCTCCACTTTGTAGCCATGTCGTTCTCCCCACCTGATATACAAACGATAAAGCATTTGCACCCAATCTTGAGCTTCCGTACCTCCGGCTCCCGCATGCAGAGTAATTATGGCATTGTTCCGATCATATGGCCCACTAAGCAGTATGTCCAATTCCAAAGTCTCAAAACGTTGCTGAAGTGCCTTGATCTCTTGCTCAATCTCTATTTCAAGGCTCACATCGTTTTCCTCAGTTGCCAACTGCCAAAGAGTCGCTGTTTCTTCAAGCTTATTTTCTAGTTCATTGTACATCCTGACTTTACCCTGATGAAACGCTAATTCTTGCATGATTTTTTGAGCTAAGGCAGGATTATCCCATAAACCAGGACGTTGAAGCTCCCTCTCCAGCAAACTAATCTTTTCTATATGCTGATCAAGGTCAAAGAGAAACCCTCAAGTCTGCCAAACACTTAGTCAACGTTGCAAGCTCTTTTTTCCAATCAGAAAGCACTGATAATTCACCCTTTCAAAACTACTTTCTTTTTGCTCCACAACACTTTTTATATTTTTTTCCGCTTCCGCAAGGGCAAGGATCGTTACGCCCAATCTGTTCCCCGGTGTGCACAGGTTTGCTGGGTTCCCCTTCATAACGGTTCTCCGTCATGTTCCGAGGCTGTTCAGCAACTTCTTCCCGTACTTGAGGTGTCACCCGCATAACATAACGTACAATATCATTCTGAATGGAGTTAATCATCCCTTGAAACATTTCAAAGCCTTCCCGCCTGTATTCCACCAGTGGATTTTTCTGCCCATAGGCCCGCAGGCCAATCCCCTCACGCAGCATATCCATGGCATCAAGATGATCTATCCATTTACTATCTACAACCTGAAGCATCACTGCGCGCTCAATTTCTCTCATTAGATCAGAACCAAATTGCTTTTCACGGCTCTCGTATAATGCTTTGGCCTTTTCCAGAAGCATTTCTTCAACCTCCTCTATCGAGAGGTTTGCGAATTCTTCAGGCGTTAAATGTATCCCCGGTAGATAGAAACTTTCAACATAGTCTGCTAAACCGGATAAATCCCACTCTTCCGGGTACAAACCTTCCCCACTAAACATACTAACACTATCTTTGACCGCTTGCTCCAACATGTCCATAATATTGTCACGAAGATTTTCTCCCATGAGCACAGCACGCCGCTGGCTATAAATAACCTCCCGTTGTTGATTCATAACATCATCATAGTCAAGAACGTGCTTACGAATTTCAAAGTTGCGATTCTCTACACGCCATTGGGCAGTTTCAATGGACCGGGAGACCATCTTGGATTCAATCGACATGGAATCGTCCATCCCCAACTTGTCCATAACGCTCATAATGTTGGTGCCGAACATTCGCATCAGATCATCTTCCAGTGAAATAAAAAATTGGCTCGAGCCGGGGTCACCTTGACGTGCCGCACGACCGCGCAATTGATTATCAATTCGCCGGGATTCGTGCCTTTCTGTCCCAATAATATGTAACCCCCCCAATTCAGGCACACCCTCACCTAAAATAATGTCCGTTCCACGACCTGCCATGTTAGTGGCAATGGTAACCATACCAAGTTGTCCGGCTTGAGCAACAATCTCTGCTTCTTTTTCATGGTGTTTGGCATTGAGTACTTGGTGTGGAATACCGCGCTTCTCAAGCAGAGCACTTAAATACTCCGATTTCTCGACGGATACTGTCCCAACAAGAAGCGGTTGCCTTTTGGCATAATGTTCAATCACACTTTCCACAACGGCCAGGAATTTACCCTTTTCTGTACGGTAAATCACATCTGGACTATCTTTACGAATCATTGGTTTGTTTGTCGGGATTTCTACAACATCCAATTTATAAATCTTCCGAAATTCTTGTTCTTCCGTCATAGCTGTTCCGGTCATTCCTGAGATTTTTTTGTACATTCGGAAATAATTCTGAAAAGTTATTGTCGCTAAGGTTTGTGATTCCTTTTCAATCTTCACTCCCTCTTTAGCCTCGATAGCTTGGTGCAATCCTTCACTATAACGACGACCAAACATCAGACGTCCGGTAAATTCATCAACAATAATTACTTCTCCATCTTTAACAACATAATCACGATCCCGTTTGAAGAGAGTATACGCTTTTAACGCCTGATTAACATGATGGGCTAACTCAGTATGAATATCCTCATAAAGATTAGCTACACCCAGCATACTTTCTACCCGACGGACTCCCTGTTCTGTAAGTGTGACAACTCGCTCTTTTTCAATTACTTTGTAATCCTCTTCGAGTTTTAAGCGGGGAATAATCATTGCGACTCTATGATATAATTCCGTAGGCTTGTCTGCCTCTCCGGAAATAATAAGCGGCGTCCTGGCTTCGTCAATAAGAATAGAGTCAACTTCGTCCACTATAGCATAATTCAGATCCCGCTGTACCAAGGCATCCGGACGAGTAGCCATATTATCGCGGAGATAGTCAAAGCCAAATTCATTATTTGTACCATACGTTATATCAGCCGCATAGCTGGCCTGGCGTTCCTCAAAGTTTAGGCCATGCACAATTAAGCCAACGGAAAGACCAAGAAAGCGATGAATTTGCCCCATCCATTCACTATCGCGGCGAGCCAAGTAGTCGTTAACTGTCACGATATGAACACCTTGACCTGTTAAAGCATTCAAATATGCCGGTAAAGTAGACACCAAGGTTTTTCCTTCCCCAGTACGCATCTCAGCAATCCGGCCATCATGAAGCACCATACCACCAATTAATTGCACATCATAGTGCCGCTGATTAATTACCCTTCTGCCAGCCTCCCGAACAACAGCAAATGCTTCCGGCAACATGCTGTCCAGACTTTCTCCACGTTCCAGACGACCGCGGAATTCAGCGGTTTTTCCACGTAATTCATCATCGCTCAGTGCTTGGATCGACGGCTCCAAGCTATTGATCACTGCAACGCGCTTTTGATATTTTCTTATTTCTCGTGCATTATCATCGAAGAAACTAAAAAACCCCATCATGTCCACCCTTCTCAATCCAGATATCCACTAATTTTAACATCCTTAAGAAACGACTGCAACCGTACCAAGCTATTTAGGCAATTAAAGGAAAAACTTGACTGGCACCAAGTCTTCTGCCGCTGGTTAGAAATTATCCAGTGTTCCTAAATTTTTAATTACTTACCGGCGTGTAACGAAAGACCCGCAAATGCGATGCGAGTCTTTCGGCTTATTTACTCAACTTTCCCACCAATAAATATAAAGCAAACCCTTAGTTAAACAGCAATGTCAGGCGACAAGAAGCAATCGCTGTTTTAGGGACGGTGGAATTGCATTCAAAAAAGTATC
>JBMNTM010000052.1:0-10278 GCA_050945735.1 Desulfosporosinus sp. | reverse complement strand
TGCTCAATACACAGTAAAACCAAAAATTCCGAAGCATATTCAAAAAATTCTAAAGTCTTTAGAATAAAATGTGGTCACTAATTCGGTCAAGTCGGGTGTTATATGGGGAGCATGCACAAAAAGGTTCTCAGCAAAAAACTGAGAACCTTTTTGATATTGGACAAAACTCGACAATTTTGAACTACTATTCACGCTGTTATTATCCTTAGAAGACTATCTGAATACGCTTTGAGCAGCCGTAAATGCCATCTGAGCAAGAGGAGTGGGATAGATACCAATTACAAGCGTGATCAACATAGTAAACATTAACGTAAACTTCATCCCTCCATGTACAGGAATATCCGGTAAGCCCTCACCCTCTTTAAGGAACATCACCTTAACGACCGATAGATAATAATACGCGGAAATCATGCTCATCACGTACCCGATAAAGGCGATCGCTATATACCCTTGGTCCATCACCGCGGAGAAGAGGTAAATCTTTCCGGTGTATCCGGCGAGCGGCGGAATCCCGATTAAGGATAAAAAGCATGCTGTCATGACAACTGCTGCCAATGGACAGCGGCGCCACAATCCGGCAAAGTCCTTAATTTCGTCACTGTCTTGGCTCGCCGATACGTGTGTAGCCACAGCAAACGCTCCCATATTCGCAAAGACGTAAATCATGGCGTAGAAGAGAACCCCTTTGACTCCTGTAACAGATTCAGCAATAATACCCACCATCAAATAACCGGCTTGAGCAATGCTCGAGTATGCCAATAACCGTTTAATGTTGGTTTGTGGTATTGCAATTAAGTTACCTAAGATCATAGTAAGGGCTGCCAAAACGATCAGCAAGGTTTGACCGGTTGCGGAGAAAGCTTGACTGTTCATCGTTAAAAGGTAAACCCGAATCAGGACCGCAAAGCCAGCTGCTTTTGAAGCAATAGCTAAGAATGCCGTGACAGGAGTTGGAGCACCCTCGTAAATGTCCGGTGCCCAGAGGTGGAACGGAACCAGGGAAATTTTAAAGCCTAATCCGGCAAGCAGAAAAACTGTCGCTAATAACGACGCCGGCGTTATAGTTGCCCCGAGAGCACCGGCAATTTCCACAAGTTCAGTCGAGCCAGTCAGTCCGTAAATAAGGCTGATCCCATAGAGTAAAATTGCGGAAGATGTTGACCCAAGCACAAGATATTTAATCCCTGCTTCCGAGGAACGGGCGTCATTGGCCAAATAAGCAACAAGAATATAGAAAGAAATAGTCATTAATTCAAGGCCAATATACATCGTGATCAGTTCACCGGCCCCGGCCATGAGCATCATCCCTAAAGTTGCCGTTAATAGGAGAAAATAGAATTTGTAACGGTGCTCACCTAATTTCTGAACATAATCCCGGGAAGAAAGTACGACCAGCAGTGCAGCGGCTAAGAAGAGCACTTTGAAATAAACGGCGAATTGGTCATGCATATACATGCCATTTAGAAACATTGCTTCTGGACCATAGAAAAAGTCATACAGCGTATAGCTGAGAATACCTATTAACGAGCAGGCTGTGATTGGCATGATCCCTTTACGAGAACCATGTGGAACCAACAATCCAATGGCTAACACAATTATGGCCATGGCCGCTATCAAGATTTCAGGCATAAACACTGCAGCGATATTGAAATCCACCATTAAAACAACCCTCCCATCTTCACCTGACTTACTGTCTCAAGAACCTTCGCAAGGCCTGAGGAGGTAACGCCGGTATCAATCAAACCCAGTAAGATGTTCGGGAATATCCCTCCTAAAAAGATTGCAAACCCGAGCAAGACCAGTGGCACCAGTTCCGGGCCACGGATGTCTGTTAAATGGTCCCATTCCGGACGGCGCGGTCCAAACAAAACGTTAGCAATAAGCCGTAAGATATAGACTGCCGTAAAGATAATCCCAGCAATTCCGAGAACAGCTTGCACCGGGTAAACTTTTATGGCACCCATGAAAATGGTAAATTCAGCGATGAAATTAACCGTTCCAGGTAAGCCTAAAGAGGCCATACCCGCAATCATAAAACCAATGGCCAAGCGCGGTACTTGATGCGCAAGTCCTCCCAGATCGGCGATATTTCGAGTATGTGTCTTTTCGTAAATGAAGCCAATCATGGCGAAGAATAGTGCTGCCATGACACCGTGCGCAAACATCATTGCCACTGCACCATTCAACGCAGTTGGGTTCAGTGCTGCAATGGCGAGAAGAACATAGCCCATATGGCTTACAGATGAATATCCTACAACATATTTGAGATCTTTTTGAGCCAAGGCAATTAAACCCGCATAAAGTACGTTACAGATGGCCAATACCGCTATGACGGGAGCCCAGTACTTTGCTCCGAGCGGGAGTACAAAAACACCCAAGCGGATTAATGCATAGCCACCAATTTTCTTTAAAACTCCGGCATGAATCATACTAACGGCGGTCGGAGCTCCGGCATAACCATCCGGTGACCAGGAGTGAAAAGGGAACATTGAAAGCAGTGAGCCGAAACCAAAGAGCATTAAAGCAAAAGCGACCTTTTGAAAAGTAGGACTATACAGGGATTGCCTTGCTGCCAGCTCACTAAACATAAAAGTGGGGTTGCCATTGGAAGCGGCTGTCAAATAAAGAGCAATTATTCCAACGAGCAGGAAGGCTGAGCCGATAAGCAAGTAGATGGTCAGTTTCATACCGGCATATTCTTTGGTGACTCGCTTCGTACTCCCCCAGATGATTATCATAATGTAGATAGGAATGACCACGACTTCATAGAAGATGAAGAAGATAAACAAGTCTCGAGCGATAAAAGTTCCCATAACACCGGCAATAAGGATCAGTAATAAAGCAAAGTATTCTTTAACTCTCTCATCCATGTTCCAGGATGCATAGATAGCCGAAAACCCGATCAGGTTCGTTAACAAAAGCATGGGTAAGCTTAATCCGTCAACTCCAAGGGCCAAGTTGACACCAAGATCAGGAATCCAGGGAATTGTTAAGGTAAACTGCATTCCACCCTGCACCCAATCATATTGTATGAATGCGTACAATGATAACACCAAAGACACAAACATTCCCATGGCTGCAACTATTTTTATCATTTTACTCTCATCCCTGGGCAAGAAGACGATCAATAACATGGCCACTAACGGTGCCAGTAGAGTGAAGGGCAGCAACATTGAAAGTGAACCCACTGTTGGCAGTGCAGACATTATTTCACACCTCCCAGCGTTGCTAAGGGGTTAAGAGCTGTCAATTGCTCTTCCCCAATGGCGAAGAGCATATAAATAACGACAATGGCGAAAAAGAACACCATAGCGTACGTTTGTACTTGTCCTGTAGTTGTCCGCCGCAGTATTTTACCACTCCCGCGCGTAATACTGGCGATTCCATTAACGATCCCGTCAACAATATAGATGTCAACCCAATATAGGACTTTACTGAAGCCATCCATAATGTGGTGAATAATCCAAAGATATAATTCGTCGATATAGTATTTATTGCTAAGTACTTTGTAAACCCTTGGAAAGCGGGCAACTATACTCTCTGAAGCAATAACCTTTTTGATATAGATAAGATAAGCGAGTCCAATACCAAGCAGTCCGGCCAGCACGGAAATTCCCGCTAAACCCAAGTCAAGCAATTCCCTTTCGAATTCCCCATAATGAACAAAGAAAGCAAAATTTTGTTCCGGTAAAGATACCCATCCGCCAACAACACTGAAGAAGGCGAGAACGATCAAGGGAATCGTCATGGTCCAAGGCGATTCATGGGGATTGTTTTCAGCCTTTTCCGGTCCCATGAACGCTACAAAGAACAAGCGGCTCATGTAGAATGCGGTCAAGAAGGCTGTAAACAGGCCCACTGCATAAATAATAGTATGGCCGCTGTGAAGGGCACCCGCAAGGATTTCATCTTTCGAGAAAAATCCGGCAAATGGTGGAATTCCGGAGATAGCCAGAACGCCGATGAAAAAGGTCCAACCGGTGATCGGCATCTTTTTCCATAATCCACCCATATCCCAGATATTTTGTTTCTCATGCAGCGCATGAATTACTGAACCGGCACCCAGGAACAGCAACGCCTTAAAGAAGGCATGCGTCATTAGATGAAACATGGATCCCGAGTACGCACCCACACCGAGTGCAAACATCATATAGCCGAGTTGGCTTAAGGTTGAATACGCCAGAATCCGTTTAATGTCATTTTGCACTATCGCAATGGACGCTGCAAAAAGAGCAGTAAAAGCACCTAATCCGCCAATAAATTCTAAGGCGGCCGGAGAGGCATCAAAAAGGAAATACATCCGGGCCACTAAGTAAACTCCGGCTACAACCATGGTTGCTGCGTGAATCAAGGCACTAACCGGTGTGGGGCCCTCCATAGCATCCGGCAGCCATACGTGAAGGGGAAACTGGCCTGATTTTCCCAAAGGTCCCATAAAAATGAGGAAGGCCATGACGGTGATATAGACGGCAGTTCCGATCACTATAACATCCTGAAAACCTATGTTCAATGCTGCGGAAAGCGCAGCGAAATCAAGTGTGCCAAACTTTGCATAGAGGAAAAGCATCCCGAGAAGTAAGCCAAAGTCTCCGACCCGAGTTGTGATGAAAGCTTTCTTGGCTGCCTCCCGCGCTGATATTTTATGGTACCAAAAACCAATCAGTAAGTAGGAACAAAGTCCGACTAATTCCCAGAAAATATAGAGTTGTAACAGGTTCGTCGACAGAACCATGCCCAGCATTGCCGCTGCAAACAGAGACTGGTAGGCATAGTAACGCGACCAACCCGCGTCTCCGCGCATATAGCCCAGAGAATAGATCTGTACCATTGATGCGACCAAAGTAACAACGAACAGCATCATGGCATTTAAGGGATCGATGATCGTTCCAAAATCAATTTTTAAACCTGCAATATTTAACCAATTCACGTTTACGATCACTGGATTTTCCACAATTTCCGCACCCATCCGAATGATGCGAAAAGCTATCGCAATAACCAGGCAAAGCGAGGTGAGAATAGCGGCTATTGATATTGTGGAGGATAGTCCTTTAGCTCGTTTCGTGACAAAGGCGATGAGTAGAAACGACAGAAAGGGCAAAGCTGGAATTAACCATGCCCACTGAAAGAGATCATGCATTTCCTTGAACACCTACCTTCCCCATAGACTCTCTTACCACTTCAGCCAATTGAATTCATCCACGTTAGTTGTCTGCCGGTTACGATAAATTGCAATGACCAAAGCGAGGCCGACGGCCACTTCAGCCGCCGCAACGGCAATAACGAATAGTGCCGCTACATGCCCCGTCAGAACAGAGTGGATATCAATCATTTCGTTCCATTTAAATCGATTAAATGCGATAAAGTTAATATTTACGGCATTTAGCATAAGCTCAATAGACATGAGTATGCCAATAATATTTCTCTTCGCCAATACCCCATAAAGCCCCAGACAAAAGAGTATCGCACCAACCAGAAGATAAGTTGAAAGTCCAACACTTAGATTTGTTAAATTCATTTACTCACTTTCACTCCCTTCGCTAAGATCACAGCTCCAACTAAGGCCATGGTGAGTAAAAAAGCAGTTGCTTCAAATGGAATCATAAACTTAGTGAATAATAACAGTGAAATATCTGCGGCCGTACTTCCGCTTGTCCACGGCGTGGGCAAGATAAACCAGTCCGCATTCGTAAAGATGACAAAAGCTATCGTAATAAACACCAGGCTTGATACAACTGCTCCCCATCCCCAAATACGGTTTACAGGATTACTTTCCCGGACTTCACCACGCAAGGTCAGCATAACAGCGAAGACGATCATAACGGATATAGCCCCAGTATAGACCAGTAACTGAACCGCCGCTAAATAGTCCGCATTCATTAGAACGTATAGCGCCGCAACGCCTGCAAAGGAAAGTGCCAGATAAAGTGCGCTATGCACAATGTTTTTCGAGGTGACTACTCCCCAGGCAGCCGCTATGGCGAGGATTGCAAAAATGAAAAAAACTATAGTGCCCACTCTTACCCCTCCTTCCCTTTTGGCTCAGCCCGGGCAATCATATCCCAATGCAAATCTTCCACATCGAAGACAGCATTTTCAAATTCCTGAGTCACTGTCAGAGCCTTGGTCGGACAGGCTTCAACACACAGACCACAATACAAGCAGCGACCAACCTCCATCTGATAGCTCGTCAGTACCTTTTTCTTGTCTTCACCTTTTTCACTGGTTAATTTGATGACATCGTTCGGACAAGCCCTTACACACGCACCGCAAGTAATGCACTTATCCGGTTGTAACGCCATGGAACTACGCACCCTGATCGGAAGGTTGGGTTTAACCTTGGGATAAAACTCAGTGATTTTGGGTCCGACCATATGTTTTAATGTGATACCTAAACCTGTAAGTAGTCCTTTACCAAACACAAGTGTCACCCTCCCATCACAAGTCTATAAATGTAGATTCCCAGACCGGTTAACATAATGTTTAAAATCGCCAGTGGCAATAATACTTTCCAGGCAAAATGCATTAAATTGTCAACCCGCATTCTTGGAAATGTCCAACGTACCCACATCACAAAGAAAATCACAATTCCAACTTTTAACCAAAACCAAATCCAACCTGGCAATATTGCCGGTCCCTGCCAGCCACCTAAGAACATAGTCGCTGCAAGTGCAGCCATTGCTGTTAAGTTAGCGTATTCTCCCAGGTAAAAGAGTCCCCAGCGAAGACCCGTATACTCTGTAAATGGTCCGGCCACTAATTCCTGTTCTGCTTCAACCAAATCGAACGGGGCACGATTAGTCTCCGCCATAGCTGCAATAATGAAGATTACAAACGCCAAAGGCTGCAGCAAAATAAAGGGAATAGTCTCTTGAGCTTCAACAATAACCCCAAAATTAAACGACTGAGTAATCATGACTACTCCCAGCACAGAAAAAAGCAAAGGAATTTCATAACTTATCAGCTGGGCAACTGCCCGCATGCCCCCCAGCAAAGCGAATTTATTATTGGAGCCCCACCCTGCCATAAAGAAAGCCAGCGTTGATATACCGGTGATCGCAAAATAATAAAAAATACCTAGATCGAGATTGATAGGGGTCATGCCCTCCCCATAAGGAAAGACCGCTAAAGTCAGCATGGGAAGAGAGAAGATAATCATGGGTGCAATTTTAAAGATGAACTTATCTGCATTGGCCGGAATAACATCTTCTTTCCCCAAGAGTTTTAAGGCATCGGCTATGCTCTGGAACCATCCGCCGGGACCAATGCGATTAGGTCCTATCCGCTCTTGCGGCCAGGCTGCCATTTTACGTTCCAAGATGATTAAAAGCAAGGCAGCAATAACAATGATTAAGAGAATTATTATAAATTTAATAATATCCATGGTTAAATTTGCCCAAACTGAGTGAGGTTCTTGAAAAAGTCCACGAATGGCAGCTGCAATAATCAAAAACAGATTATTTAGATTCTCCATCTTATTCTCCCCTCATAGGAATTAACTACTTGTCAATTTCTCCCATCACAGCATCCAAGGTTGCAAAAATTAAGAAAAAGTCTTGAATCTTCCAATTTAAAGCTATAATTGGGAGTACCTGCAAATTAATGAAAGCGCCCGAGCGGATACGAAGCCGAGACGGTTTGGTCGTTCCATCGCTAACTATATAAAATCCCAATTCCCCTTTGGGATTCTCCACACGGTGATATGCTTCACCTGCCGGAGGCTTGATAACCTTAGGCACCTTAGCCATAATCGGCCCTTCTGGAATATCGCGGACTGCCTGCTTAATGATCTTGATACTTTCTTCAATCTCATCCAGACGAATTATGGTCCGGTCAAAGCTGTCACATCCCGTTCGAACCGGTATATTAAAGTCAAATCGATCGTAGATACTGTAGGGGTTATCTTTTCGCAGATCGTGGTTAACCCCGGATGCCCTTAATACCGGACCGGTAGTTGAAAGGTTTTCCGCCAACTCCTTCGGTAGAATTCCGATATTCTTCAGACGACTTTGGAAAATTTCATTTCCAAAAATCATGCCCTGATACTCGGCGATCATTTTCGGAGTGTCATCAAGAAATGATTGGAGAGCAGGCCAAAATTCCGGCAGTGGCTCTGCACATATTCCCCCTATACGCATGATATTGGTTGTCAAACGGCTTCCTGCGGTCATCTCGTACAGATCCAAGATCCGTTCACGATCCCGGAAAGGATACATCCAGGCTGTAAAACCATTCATATCCAGGGCCATACTGGCAATATAAACATGGTGGCTGGCAATCCGGGCGAGTTCTCCAAAAATAACTCTGAGATATTCCGCTCGCTCGGGAACTTCAATACCCATCAATTTTTCGACAGTTTGGACGTAGGCCCAGTTATTATGGGGGGAGGAAATGTAATCCAACCGATCCGTATAAGGAATAAACTGGGCATAAGTTCGGCTTTCGGCGATTTTTTCCATCCCACGATGGAGATATCCCAGTTTGGGTTCGATTTTTGTAATGATTTCCCCCTCTAAATGGACCAGCAAGCGCATCACACCATGCGTACTCGGATGCTGGGGGCCCATGCTTAAGGTAAGTTCTTGAGTGTTTTTAATAGTCATGGTTTTCCCCTATTCCCCTTCCTTGCGTTGACGCACAATATTGCGTACTTCACTTGGCTCAGTCACATAATCCTTACGTAGTGGATAACCTTCAAAATTATCCCACATGTAAATCCGTTTAAGATCCGGATGCCCTTTAAAGACAATACCAAACATATCAAAAGCCTCACGCTCTAAGAAGTTCGCGCCCTGCCATATATTAGTTACGGAATCAATTACCGGGTTTTCCCGTTCCACCATTGCCTTAACCCGTAAAAATTGAGGTCCTCGAAGGCTCGATAGATGATAAACCACCGCAAAATGATCCCCTAGATCCAAGCCGCATAGGTCATGGAGAAAATCACACGGGACATCCGGAAAGCTTTTTGCCCCAGTTAACGTTTCGATAATATAAGGAGCGTCAACTTTTAGTGTCAGCATTCCAATACTCTCTTCCACTTGACCGTTAACGCGGTTTGCCAACTTTGTCACTTGTTGTTTTAAGAGTTCATTTTCCATTGCGCATTAACCTCACCTTATCAGGATTTGCAACTTTGTATTGAAGCTGCAAAAGACCATAAATTAAGGATTCTGGCCGTGGAGGACAACCAGGGATATAAACATCGACTGGGATTAGTTTATTAATACCGGTCATCATGGAATAAGAATTTGCAAATGGCCCCCCTGAAATTGCACAACTTCCCATAGCAATAACCCATTTGGGCTCAGCCATTTGATCATAAAGACGTCGTACCAGCGGAGCCATCTTCCGAGTACAGGGTCCCGCGATAATTAAAACGTCGGCTTGCCGAGGCGAGGCTCGAAATGCCTCCCAGCCAAAGCGAGCTATATCAAAACGGGCTCCGCCCGCAGCCATCATTTCAATTGCACAGCAGGCTAAGCCAAACGAAAGCGGCCAGAAGGAAAATCCACGACCCCAATTAAATACCTTATCAATTGTAGTCAGTAAAATGTTTTTTTCTGCTAAAGTTTCTTCCTCACGAAGCTTTTTCTCTAAGGCTACATCCAATCTAAAGCACCTTCCTTCCAAGCGTACCAGAAACCGACCAAGAGAATAACAAGAAAGATAAACATTTCCACAAAAGCAAATGTTCCCAGTTTTTGGAACGTCAAGGCCCAAGGAAATAAGAAAATAGTTTCAACATCAAAGATAGTGAATACTAAGGCATACATAAAATAATTGCTCTTAAATCCAAGCCATGTCCGGCCAATTGTCTCGTTACCACACTCATACGTAGTTAGCTTTTCTTTATGTGGTTTGCTGGGAGCAAGCAACTTTGGTAATAACAACATAATATTTGAGATAATAATAGCACCAACGATAAACACGCCTACGCTGGCAAAATTGTTGACAGGCATCTCCTAACCTCCCTTCATCTTAAATTCAGATACAAACAAGTAAATATAAGCCAGCAACCTGAAACTACCTAAAATTAAACTACCTAAAATTGCTCTTATTTTGTTAATTAAATTCTCAACTTTCGCACCGTTAATATTAGCTCAAATGCACTCTAGAGTTGAGTTTAGACAAAAATAAATTTGATCATTGACAGAAAAACACCTTTCAAAATTGGTAAAATGGAAGTGACGAAACAACCATAATTCCAAAACAGAAAGGTGCGTACTTCTATGTTACAACACAACTCTCTGCCTGAACAACATCAAAATCAATTTTCTT
>JBMNTM010000051.1:0-10398 GCA_050945735.1 Desulfosporosinus sp. | reverse complement strand
TCCATATTTTCCTCAGATTTCTCTTCTTTTTCCCAATCAAATTTAGTGTTCACGCTATCATTTATTTCATAGCCCGCATAAGAAGGAGTAACCTGCGTTCTATTTCCTGACCAGATACTTTTTCCCCCTGACCAGGCGCTTTTTCTTCTCCCTTTCGTCCCTC
This sequence comes from Desulfosporosinus sp., assembly GCA_050945735.1. Lineage (GTDB taxonomy): Bacteria > Bacillota > Desulfitobacteriia > Desulfitobacteriales > Desulfitobacteriaceae > Desulfosporosinus. The sequence continues at coordinate 10,235 of JBMNTM010000051.1, read as the reverse complement.
CCGCTCCAACTGCACCTCCTACTAAACCAATAAATGCTCCTTCAGCAAGGACCTGAATAAAACCCCAGCCGCGGATTGGTAAAAATAACGCTAGCAAAAGCGTCCCAACTGTAACGTAGCCTGCTCCAACAATCCCGCCCAACAACCACTCGCCACTTACTTTTGCCGTCCGGTATCCGCCCACAAGACAACTTGCCATCAGCCCGAAGTCTAACAATTGTGAGAAACTTAAGACGCCAAGTTCCATGACACTCCATACTATTCCTGCAATCAGGGTCAAGACTGTAACCAGCAAGGCCATGGTTATGCCCCTTAAGATGGATGAACCCATTCCTTCTTCCCCCTTTTTAATACATAAATACGTTGAACCTGTCCAATACATTCCTCTTTCAGTCCATTATTATCCATTATCATGTCATTTTTTTTGCGAATATAGTGTGCTAAGAGATAAAAAGGAGGAGTCCGAAATGGATTATGCACGATATATAGTTCAAGCGGGCGATTCAATTTTTAAAATTGCCAAAACTTTCAAAGTCGAAATGGCAGAAATCATTCAACTAAATCATTTAAAACATCCTGATCGCATATATGCTGGCCAATTCCTTCTACTCCCCGTTCAAGCAACCCATGAACCTACTGCTGAGGGAATTACCGAACCGAACCTTACATATGCCAAGTGGCTCTATGAAGCTTATGCCGGTAAAGATTCGGAATTAACAGCCGTCACAACTTACCTTTACCAAGCAGTACTCCTGGATCGCCCGGAGTTTGATGCTTTATTTAAACCCATCGCTTATGACGAAATACGACATCTTGAAAAGCTAGCCCTTGCCTTGCGCCATCTGGGTGTAGACCCAAGATACGGTTCATTAAGCAATGGACATTGGGTGGATTGGCGATCCCATTTTATAAACTATACCAGTGATCTTTGTGCACTTCTTGAACATAACATCGTCGGCGAAGCAAATGACCAGCGTGAATATCTTGAACTCGCCCAAAAAATACCCATTCCAGAAATTCAATGTATTCTAACGGAAATGGCTGCCGACGAAGAACGTCACTACCATCTCTTCTGTGAAGCAAAACAACAATTCTGTGGCGAATGCGCTCCCAACCTACAGCCGCCACCATGTTCCCCACCGCCGCTCTATACCCCGCCTGATACCCCCGAAATTTCGCTTTGTAATCCAAAACCCTATGATGAAGGTCAAGGTTAATGCGAAAAAACCATGCTTCCAGGCTCAACCAAAGAGAGTTCGATAAATTGCTAAAATAAATAAAAGGTAAAACGCTCCTCCGCTCAAGAGGGTTGTCGGGTAAATCACACCTTTACGCTGCAGGGAAATGAAAGGAAATAACACCGCACCTAAAGCCAGAAGCGCACTTGACAAGGCTAAGGTATCTAATTTCCACGGCGTAAGAGCAATTCCCAGAGCGGGAATTATGGAGCTTTGAAAAACCATAGCTCCGGTCAAGTTACCCAAGGCTAAGGTGTCTTTTCCTTGTCTAATCCAAAGAATGCTGTTAAACTTCTCCGGCAACTCCGTGGCAATCGGAGTAATTATTAACGAAAGCACAAACACAGGAACTCCTATCGCCAACGCAATAGGCTGAACTGCGTTCACAAAGCCATGCGCCCCAACGACGATCGCCACTAATGCAAGCGTAATTTGCAATAAAATATTAACCATTGTCGGAGCTGAACACCGCTTTGCTAAATAAAGCGGTGCTAATTTTTCATATTTACACCGATCATTACTGTCGCGCAAGGTCTGAAATACATAAACTACGTAGGCTAAAACTAATGTCCATGCCACACCATTCTTGATTTCCTGATTGGATAAAAATGAAGCAAAAATGGCCATAGAATATACAATCATGAAGAACTTTAAATCCCGTCGAATTACTCTCGCCTGCAATCGCAGGCGGCGATTATTTCGACGAAATAATAGTGTTGCAAGCCCTGTAATAAAGAAAGCTAGTGTCGCTAACATAAAGGGGGCACCAAGAATAGCTCCAATACCAATATCTGCCCCAGCCGTACCTTTCCCCATGCTAAAAATAGCGATCAGAGGTATCAATGTCTCAGGTAAGGCCGTTCCGACTGCTGCGAGAATACTCCCAACTGCTCCGGCACCAAGCTTCAGCCGTTGCCCTAACCACTCAATCCCATTAGTAAACGCTTTCGCTCCGATCAAAATGATCGCTAAACTTACAAGCAGCACGGCGATATCTTTCAAGCTTTCCTCTCCCTTCTTCCCGCATATCGAGCTTCGACTGCCGACTAACAATCAGTCACTCTAATATACGAGAATGGGATTAATCTAGAACTATGGACTAAGAAGGACATAGGCAGGATTTAAACGCCAAAAAAGCGTATCAAAACTATTGTTTCGATACGCCTCTGTTTATAACCCAGTGCACCCAGTTTGCTTTAGCGTCCTAGATACTGAATGCTGTGTTACACAAGTCCCTCTAAGATATCTTCAATCGATTCATGTAACTCCTCTTTACCGGCCCCCGTATGCGCAGAATAAGGAAGAATAAGCGATACATCAGGAATCCTAAAAGCCCTGGCGATAACATTCAAGTGCTTCTGCCACTGCCCGCGGGCAATTTTATCTGCTTTCGTAGCCACGATCATATTTGGAATCCCCATATTGCTAAGCCACTGCTGCATTTCAATGTCTTCAAGGCTTGGGACATGGCGGATGTCCACGATTTGAATCACAGCCCGCAGTGAATTCCGCTTTTTAAGATAGGATTCGATCATTGGTCCCCATTGTACATTAACCTTTTTAGCTACCCTAGCATAGCCGTAACCCGGTAAGTCTACGAAATACCACTGATCATTTACCCTATAAAAATTAAGAGTTTGTGTCTTGCCGGGAGTATTCCCCGTCCGTGCCAAGTTCCGTCGCCCCAAAAAACTGTTAATCAAAGAGGACTTACCGACATTTGAACGGCCGGCCATCGCAATCTCCGGCAACCCCCCTACCGGATACTGTTCAGGTTTTACGGCAGAAGCAACATACTCAGCTTTACGGATAACTATCAAGGTTTCACCTCTCTCTTGAGGCAGTGTCTTGGCTCGCTCTTAGCAACCTGCGACGATAAGTGTTTCTTTGCGGACCCCCCTATGACACTACCGGAGTTTCATCAGGCCTTTCGTTAATTGGCATTTCCTTAGGTCCATATACAGGATGCATATGGTCTTTCTTAACTTCATCCGATTTAACCAGTGGCAAAAGAGCGATTTCCAGTACCTCTTCAATTTTGCTCACAAAATGAAATTCCATAACCTTACGGACTTTCTCCGGAATATCCTCAAGGTCTTTGGTGTTTTCCTCCGGAAGTATCACTACTTTGATTCCAGCTCGATGAGCCGCTAATACTTTTTCTTTCACCCCACCGATGGGCAAAACGTTCCCGCGCAAGGTTATTTCCCCAGTCATGGCAAGATCCGACCGCACGCAACGCTTTGCCAAAGCCGAGGCTATTGCCGTGGCTATTGTTACTCCTGCCGATGGGCCATCTTTGGGCGTTGCACCTTCCGGTACATGAATGTGAAGGTCAGTCCGATCGTAAAAGTCTTCTTCAATCCCCAAACTAAGCACATTCGCACGTACAAAAGTCCAAGCCGCTTGTGCGGATTCTTTCATGACATCCCCCAGTTGACCGGTCAAAGTCAATCTTCCTTTTCCCTGCAAAGGCATTACCTCAACCGTTAATACTACCCCACCAACTTCAGTATACGCCAGTCCGGTAACCGCACCAATTCGCGGGGCTTTTGCGGCTGCTTGAAAATGATAACGAGGTGCCCCTAGCGCGGTCTCTAAATCTTCCACAGTAAGCATATGCGGCTCCCATTCTTTTTTCACCCAACGAATGGCAACTTTTCGGAATAAATTAGCTATCTGCCGCTCCAGTTCCCGTACTCCGGACTCCCGCGTATATCCCTGAACAAGTTTGAGCAATACTTCCTCATCCAGTGATACGATATCAGTGTTCAGTCCATGTACTACCATTTGTTTAGGTACAAGATAGCGCAAAGCAATATTTACCTTTTCATCTTCTGTATACCCACTGAGGGTAATAACTTCCATCCGGTCCAGAAGCGGACGGGGAATAGTATGCAATGTATTTGCCGTCAGCACAAAAAGCGTTTGAGATAAATCAAAGGGGAGTTCCAGGTAATGATCCGTAAAGGTACTGTTTTGCTCCGGATCCAAAACCTCTAAAAGAGCTGATGCCGGATCTCCACGAAAATCTGAAGACATCTTATCAATCTCATCTAAAAGAAAAACTGAATTACGGGTTCCTGCGGTCCGGATACCCTGAATTATCCGTCCGGGTAAAGCCCCTATATAGGTACGACGGTGTCCTCTAATCTCAGCTTCGTCACGCAACCCTCCTAAAGACATGCGTACAAATCGGCGACTTAAAGCCCTGGAAATGGATTTGGCTAAAGATGTCTTACCTACCCCCGGCGGTCCTACTAAGCATAAAATCGGACTTTTCATTTTTGGTGTCAACTTTCGAATTGCCAAAAATTCCAAAATGCGCTCTTTGATTTTCTCAAGGCCATAGTGGTCCTCATTTAAAATGTCCTCGGCCTTTTTAATATCAATTTTGTCCTTAGTCGTTTTTGTCCAAGGAAGTGCCAGGATCCAGTCCAGATAAGTGCGCACCACCGTGCCTTCCGCTGAAGAGGGAGGCATTTTTTCCAAGCGTTCAATTTCTTTGAGTGCCTTTTCCTCAACCTCTTTGGGAAATTTGCCCTTGACAACTTTCTCACGTAATTCATCCGCCTCTGCCTGGCGTTCATCTTTATCTCCCAGTTCTTTTTGGATTGCCTTAATTTGTTCCCGCAAATAATATTCCTTTTGTGCTTTATCCATCTGTTTCCGAACTCTTAAACCAATGCGGCGTTCCAATTCCATAATTTCGATTTCCCGCATGATCAGTTCCGTTAAACGCTCCAAACGGAGTTCAACTTCCATAGCTTCCAAGACAGTTTGCTTATCAGGTACTTTAAGATTCAGGTGTGAGGCGACAATGTCAGCCAATTGACCCGGCTCTTCCACCGCTAAAAGCGTTCCTAAGGTTTCGAGGGGAACACGTTTACTAAGTTTGGCATATTCCTCAAACTGATGCGTCATACTTCGGATTAATGTTTCAATTTCCGGCGTGCGGGTTGTCTTTTCTTCAGGCAGTACCTCAACTCGCACCTTGAAAAACTGTTTCTCCTCCAGGTAGTCCAGTATCCTTCCGCGCGAAATCCCTTCAACTAAAACACGCATGGTGCCTCCCGGAAGTTTCAGGAGTTGTTTTATTTCAGCGAGTGTACCCATTTCGTACATATCCTCTTTAGTTGGTTTATCAATTTCTGTCTCTTTCTGTGCCGCTAAAAGAATAATTCGATCGTCAAGCATGGCCTCCTCAATGGCAGCTATGGAACGCTCCCTACCGACATCCAGGTGAATAACCATATACGGAAACACTATAATCCCACGTAACGGAAGTAACGGTAATTCGCGTTCTTTATTCATTAAATATCCCCCCTAAAAATCTATGGAAAAAGCACACTTAAATATAGTGTGCCAAATCTATTCTACACCTATTCTAACACGTATTGCCCCTTTCGGGCAAATTTGCGCCCGCCTTAGTCACTACTCTGTTGACTGCAAAATCTAAGCTGTTCAATACCTCTTCAAGTGGAGGACGTAGATCAGTTTTTTCAAGTTTAATTTCGGAAGGTATAGCTAATTCTAAAACTTGGGTAAACTCTTCCACAGGAATTATCTTGATCTCCTTGTCAAATTCCGCGAAGCGTTCCTGCCAGTTTTCCTTAGGAATCAAAACCCGCTTGCACCCGGCTTGCTTGGCAGCTTCAATCTTGGCAGCAACTCCTCCGACAGGTTTCACACGTCCTCTGATGGATAATTCTCCTGTCATTGCCAGTTTATTATCCACCTTTTGCTGGCTAATCGCGGAAATTGTAGCGGTTGCAATAGCAATTCCGGCTGATGGACCATCGAGTGGAACGCCTCCCGGAAAGTTTACATGAATATCATAATTTCGAGGTTTAATTTTCATCTCCTGTTTTAAGACGGTCAGCACATTTTCCACTGAACTGCGAGCCATACTCTTACGCCGGATTTTCTTTCCGTCATTCCCATGTTCCTCTTCATCGACAATCCCTGTCACTAAAAGTTCACCTGTACCGGGAGTAACAGGAATAGCTGTTACCTCTATCTCAAGAAGCATACCCATATTCGGTCCGTAAATAGCAAGTCCATTAACAACCCCAACACTGGCTTCAGGTGGCACTTTCCGCTCCGGACGAGGTGCATATTGCCCGGTTGTGACAACCCATTCCACAATTTCGACGTCAATTTGAGATAACCCCTCGGTTATAGCGACCCCTGCGGCCAGCTGTACCATATTGACAGCCTCACGCCCATTAGAGGCAAATTGTTTTATAACATTCACTGCAGCAGGGGTAATAGTCATTTCCATCTTTGCAGCGGCTGCACAAGCAATTTCTGTGATTTCATCGGGAAGCAAACTCCGGAAATACACCTCCATACACCGTGAACGAATCGCCGGCGGAATTTGTTCCGGACTTCGGGTAGTGGCGCCTACAAGGCGGAAGTCTGCCGGAAGGCCATTAAGAAAAATATCATGGATATGTTGGGGAATATTGGGATCTTCCGAGTTGTAATAGGCACTTTCAAGAATTACTTTGCGGTCCTCCAAGACTTTTAAGAGCTTATTAATTTGAATCGGATGAAGTTCTCCAATTTCATCAATAAATAGGATTCCACCGTGTGCTTTAGTCACCGCGCCTTGTTTTGGTTGCGGAATTCCGGCTAATCCCATGGCTCCAGCTCCCTGGTAAATTGGGTCATGTACTGACCCGATTAAGGGATCCGCTATACCTCGCTCATCAAAACGTGCGGTTGCTCCGTCTATTTCTGTAAAATGCGCATTTTCTTTGAACGGGGATAGTGGATTCTTCTTGGCTTCTTCTAATATTAACCGAGCAGCCGCGGTTTTACCGACGCCGGGTGGTCCATAAATCAAGACATGCTGCGGATTTGGACCACATAAAGCCGCCCGCAATGCTTTGATTCCCTCTTGTTGTCCGATGATATCATCAAAGTTACTGGGACGGGTTTTTTCAGCCAAAGGAGTGGTTAAATTAATCTTTCGCATTTGATTTAATTTTTCTAGTTCCTTACGTGATTCTCTTTCAACTGAAACTTTATTTCCTTGTTGGGATTTGAGCATTCCCCAAAAATATAGCCCTATGACAATAGCAAAAACTAACTGAACTATCATTACTACACTGCTTAATCCATTCATATTCTCTTTTCCTTCCTGTGATTCTCACGTTTATTATTGCCACAAGAAGAAAATTAAAATCACAAAATAACAAAAAACCGGAGAAAACTCTACATTTACTCCGGCGTACATATACGATATACAATATTCAATATTAGCTATTCGATATTTGATATTCGTTATTTGATATTCGTTATTTAGTTATTCGATTATTCGTTATTCGATGTTCGAACATGAACTTCAAAAAAGAAGTACATAAATATTAGGAGAAACTAACGTCATTTCGTTGTAAGCGTACCTTTCAAACCACGCTTAGGCAAGATTAAGCGGATTCTTCTTTCTTACCTTTTTTTGGTTTATCAGCAACGACGAGAAGAGGTTCTTCTTTCTTTAAGACTACGTCCGGAGTAATAACACATTTTGCAACATCATCGCGCGAGGGTAATTCATACAACACGTTGAGCAAGATATCCTCGAAGATAGCTCTTAAACCCCGTGCTCCGGTATCGCGACGAATCGCTTCTGTGGCAATCGCTTCAAGTGCCATATCTTTGAACTCCAAAGCGACACCATCAAGTTCCATTAGCTTTTGATATTGCTTGACCAAGGCATTTTTTGGTTCTGTCAAGATGCGTACTAATGCTGCTTCATCCAAAGCACCAAGTGTTACAATCACCGGTAAACGTCCGACAAACTCAGGAATTAATCCATATTTTTGAAGATCTATGGGCAAAATATCTTTTAAAATTTCCCCTACATTCATATCAGTCTTACTTTGGATATTTGCACCAAAACCCATGGTCTTTTGTCCAGAGCGGTTTTGAATGATCTTTTCAATGCCGTCAAAAGCTCCGCCTACAATAAAGAGAATATTTGTGGTATCCAACTGAATAAATTCCTGGTGCGGATGTTTGCGTCCACCTTGTGGAGGAACGCTGGCAACCGTTCCTTCAAGAATTTTCAGCAAAGCTTGCTGAACACCTTCCCCGGAAACGTCTCGAGTAATAGAGGGATTTTCTGACTTACGGGCTATTTTATCGATTTCATCAATATAGATAATACCCTTCTCGGCTTTTTCTACATCATAATCAGCAGCTTGAATTAATTTCAGAAGAATGTTCTCTACATCCTCACCTACGTAACCTGCTTCGGTGAGTGACGTAGCATCCGCAATAGCAAAGGGAACATTAAGGACTTTAGCCAGCGTTGAAGCCAGCAAAGTCTTTCCTGAACCGGTAGGTCCCAGCATAATGATATTTGACTTTTGCAATTCAACATCGTCAATTTTCATGCCTAAGTTAATTCTTTTGTAATGATTATATACTGCAACGGAAAGAGCCTTTTTCGCATGTTCCTGACCAATCACATATTGATCAATAATCGCTTGGATTTCCTTAGGTTTTAATATTTCTCCAATTTCAACGTCTAAGTCATCAGTTAGCTCTTCCTCAACGATCTCGTTGCAGAGTTCAATACATTCATCACAAATATATACACCTGGGCCGGCAACCAATTTCTTAACTTGCTCCTGAGTTTTACCGCAGAAAGAGCATTTCAATTGATTTTTGTCGTCGGTATACTTTGCCATTCTCTCACCTCTATACCTAAGAATTTCCTTCACTTGTTACCTCGGAATTTTGTTCTATTCCTTCATTTGTTACCTCGGAATTTTGTTCTATTAAGAAGTTATACGTCTTCTGACCGATGATACTTTTTCTAAGGTAATCCAATTCCCCACGTATCATAATTATCTGTCTAAGCACTTCTGGGTCTTGTTGACTTCGTTCACTAATTTTTTTGATCTCTTCGTCTACTTCTTCGTCCGTAGCATTGATTCCTTCCGCCTTGGCAATAGCTTCTAAAACCAAATCTGTTTTAACCTCTTCCACAGCTTGCGGGCGCAGATGTTCCAACATTACTTCCTCTGTCGAGTTAGTATATTTATAATACTGCTCAAGTGATATTCCCTGCTGACTGAGACTATTTTTTATATTCTCAGCCATAGCTTTAATTCGGTTAGTATACATAACCTCTGGTATTTCAACACTGGCATTATCGACTACTTTAGAAATGATCGCTTTATGATGATCGCTTTTTGCCTTTATTTCATTTTGCTCTAATAATTTATTCCGAATATCTGTTTTCAATTCATCAAGCATCTCAAAATCACTAACATCTTTGGCAAATTCATCGTCTAATGGCAGTAATTCTTTACGTTGAATTTTCTTAATTACTGTTTTAAAAACTGCATCCTTTCCTGCCAACTCTTTACTATGATATTCATCCGGGAAGGTAACGTTGACATCAACATGTTGTCCGATCTCAGCCCCAATTAAACCTGCTTCAAAACCAGGAATAAAGGTACCCGAACCAATAACCAATTCATAATTCTCCGCCTTTCCGCCTGCGAAAGCCTCATCATCTACAAATCCTTCAAAGTCAATCGTAACGATATCATCGTTTTCAACCTTGCCTTCTTCAATTGTCAGGAGCCGGGTATGTTGTTGTTGTTTAATTTTCAGTTGCTCTTCAACTTGCTCATCAGTTACGCTGACTTTTTCCTGTTCGATATTAAGCCCTTTATATTCTCCCAGTTCAACTTCAGGCCTTACAGTTACTTTCGCTTTAAAAATAAGGTCTTTTCCCTCTTCCACCTGAACTAAATCAACAGAAGGTTGATCCACCGGATTTATACCACTTTCTGTAACCGCTTTAGCATATGCTACGCCAATCAAAGGATCCAATGCATCGTTGTAAAGGGCTTCCTTCCCTACATGAAGTTCCACTATTCGACGAGGAGCTTTGCCTTTACGAAACCCAGGGATATTCACTTTTTTAGAGATGTTCTTGGCGGCTTGGTTCACTGCTTGTACGAATTTTTCAGC
>JBMNTM010000050.1:0-10464 GCA_050945735.1 Desulfosporosinus sp. | reverse complement strand
AGTTCGGAAACAAGACCGCTTAGTGTTTCCTTTCCCTCTTTTGTAAGGGAAAGCTGGGCGATACAAGCATTAAATTCCGGATCAGGTAGTGTTTCGATAGGAATATTTAGCATTCTCAAAAAACTTAATAGTTCAATTGCTTTTACTTTTTGATGATTAAACATATGAAACACTAAGCCGTTCGACTGATTAACCTGAATAATATTTACAATACCTTTGGCACAATAGTCTACCGGCGTAAACTCAATACTTTGATCAAGAAAACTGAGCGGGATAATTCTTAAAGACACTAAAGATTTAATTTTCCGATAAAATGCATTCTCTGCGATGTTTAGCTGAAATCTACCATCACGGTAACAACCAGTTAAAATTCCAGTGCGAAATATTGATGCCCTTAACCCTTTCGCTTCCGCTTTAAAGATCTGATTTTCGGCTTCAAATTTACTTCTTACATAGACATTGGTTTTATAATCTTGTCCGATATAAAAATCTTCTTCCCGAAAAACTGCATTGCTTTTGCTTTGGTCCACCAGATAGGCTCCTGAGATACTTACCGTGGAAATATGATTTAACTTTTTGTCGAATAAAAGGCAAAAACGGATTACTTCACAAGTCCCTTGGACATTTATTTTCTCGAATTCACTATAATCACCATAATGTTTGACCAACGCCGCACTATGTATTACAGTCTGTACCTTTTGGGCTAAGTCATTATATTCGTCATCGCTTAATCCAAAATGTTTATCGGAAATATCCCCATTAACTATAATAATTCTATCTTTTGGTATTGAAACTGAGGGAAAATAAAAACTCAGCAAATCATATAATCTTGTTTTTGCCCGATGTCCTCTTACCAGACAATAGATTAGGTTATTAGTTTGCGCCAATAATTCCCTGAGCAGGTGTATCCCAAGAAAACCGGTTGCACCCGTCAAAAGTACATTGCCGGTATCCATTTGTTTGATTATGATTTCCTTTGGCCTTGCTCGGCGGGAAATAAAAATCTCCGCCTCATTTTCCTGAGCTTCCTGGTTCCGCCCGGAAATTTTTGAGGACATTTTCCTAACGGTGGGACATTCATAGAAATCCTGGGCGTTGAGTTTCCATTCATAAGCTAAGGCGCCCGACATTATTTCCAGGATGGTTAAAGAATCGCCTCCCAATCCAAATAGGTTGTCATCAATTCCAACTCGTTCCAATTGAAGAGCATCTGCCCACAGTTCTGCTAATTTCTGTTCGAGCTCATTTCTGGGAGCTGCATAAGCATGGGTTAACTGTCCAAAATCCATTTCACTTGGTTCAGGTAAACTGCGGCGGTCGATCTTGCCACTGGGGGTCGAGGGTATGGCCTTGAGCCAAGTAAATGAAGCAGGAACCATATAGTTTGGTAAAGACTTTAAAATATGAGTTCTTAATTGTTCATTACTCGGTCTTCGCTCACCGGTCAGGTAAGCAGATAGAAGTTTCTTACCTGCTTTGTCTTCTCTAACAGTGACTACTGCTTCCTTAACTTCGTCATGCTCTAATAAGCAGGCTTCGATTTCCCCCAACTCAATTCGGAGACCTCTGATCTTTACCTGGTTATCATTTCTGCCCAAGCATTCAATTTCTCCGTTGGTAAGCCATCGCCCCAAATCCCCTGTCCGGTACATTATCTTGCCTGGTATATATGGATTAGCCAAGAAACGTTCTTTGGTTAATTCAGTGTTATTTAAGTAACCCAAAGATACTCCATCCCCAGCGATGAAAATTTCTCCTACAGTTCCTAATGGTACAGGAGCCAGAAGATCATCCAGAATATAAATCTGCGTGTTGGCGATGGGTTTACCAATCGTGATTTTTTCGCAATGGGTCACATTTTTCATGGTTGACCATACTGTCGTTTCTGTTGGGCCATATAAATTATAGATTTCAGCTTGAGTAGCTAATTTTAGTTGGGCTAATAATGCTTCAGGAAACGCCTCCCCGGTAATTAAGAGATGAGATAACCCATGCAAGCACTCTCTGCCCTGCTTTTCACTCAAAAGCAGCCTTATTCTTGACGGCGTAACTTGCAAAACCTTAACTTGGTGTTTGTTAATGAGGTTAAAGAGATACTTAGGTATAGTTTGCTCTTCCTCATTAGCGATAATTACCTTCATCCCTTTGGTTAAGGGCAAGATGGTATCACCGAAAAAAATATCAAAAGAAATGGTTGTAAACGAAACGATAGTTTGACTCTCATACTGCAAATTACGCGTCACACTATTAATGAGGTTACACAAAGCCTGATGGTGAACCTTAACCCCTTTTGGTTTACCGCTCGAACCCGAAGTAAAAAGTACATAAGCTAAGTCATGTGGATTAGCTTTTTTTTCATTATCTAAATTCAAGTCAGCCGTGTCAGCGGCATAGATAGCCGTGTTACTCAGCGCAATGTTGACAAACTCACAATTTTCGTATGTATGAAAACTTGTATGCTCCCGACCAAAAATTTGATTATCCCGATCAGTAAGGGTTAAGCGGGTACGACTCTGGTTTAGCATATAGACAATTCGCTCGTCAGGATAGCCGGGATCTATCGGTAAATATGCCGCCCCAGCCTTAAGAATCCCCAGGATACCAATGACCATTTCCAAAGATCTGTTAATCAGCAACCCGACAATTGAATTGCGTGCCACCCCTTTTCCGAGGATGTATCGGGCAAGCTGATTAGCTCTTTGGTTAAGTTCAAAGTAAGTTATTTCCTTGTCACCAAAGATAATGGCTGTTTTATTTGGTGTTTTGATCACCTGTTCTTCAAACAACTCAGACACGGTCTTCGCTTCATAAGGTAATTCTGTTTGATTGAACCCAATTAATAGCTTATTTTGCTCGTCCTGAGATAACATCTCCAGTTCGAAAAGCCTTTTGCTTGGGTTATCCAGAGCATCTGTCAGTAGATTACACATATTGTTATGCATTATAACGATGTCTTCCTCACTAAAGACTTCAAGCAGATAATCATAATCCAATACTGGAAAACCAGTGTCGCCCCTGTCACTGACATTTATTGACAAAGAGTTGGGCTGTGCTCCAGGGTAATTCCAAATTCCCTCATACTCAATTACCGCATCAAACTTATTATTATGATAATTCAACGTAACATCCACAAGCGTTCCGGAAAGTTGGTGCTTTTCACGGAAATCTTTTAAGATATAGCTATGGGGATAGCGCTGATTTCTCATAAACTTCTTTAATACCTTTAAGGACTCCTTAACAAAGGTCAGATAGTCCAAACTTGGTTCAACATATATTCTGGTAGGAATATTGTTCATAAACATTCCCGCAGTGTTCTTTTCCTTTTTTCCGGTACGGTTTAGAATCGGTGTTTCAATTGCAATATCCTTCTTATTGAATTTTTTAGAGATGTACAAAGCAAGAAGTGCATAAAAGACGCTAAACTCCGATACTTTATTCAATTCACAAAAACTGTGTAGTTTAGTACTTAATGATTGAGATAGAAGAAAACTTTTTCTTTTCCCGGCCAAACTGTTAAACCCTTTATTATCAGTCATTGATATAAACTCAGGAACAGTCTCAAAAGCACCTGACCAGAATTCCTTGTGCTTTTCAAAGCGTTCGGAAGCCAGATATTGCAGTTCATCATTAATATGGTCAATAAAGGAAGGCTCCTCGTTATTATCCGAACAAATGCCATGTATAAGCTGCCAATATTTTTTTAGAGTTTTTCTGCCTACCAGTAGGGTTCCCCAAGCGTCGGCAATTGTATGATGGAATTTATAGTAACAAATATTTTTCTGTTCACTTAACTTAACCATAGCAAAATAAAAAAGCTCAGTCTCGATTAAGTTAAAAGGTGTTTCAGTCATTTGATTTTCCCAATATAAATAGTCTTGTTCTCCATTTTCATAACTAAAATCCAGGATCTCAAAATTCTTATAAATAAAGTCGGCAAAATATTGTTGTGGCGTACCATTAAGATTAACAAATCTAATACGAAGGGCATCATTTTGCTCTATGACACTATTTATGGCTTCATTCATTAAATTAAAATCAATTTTCTCCCGTATAATCACCGTTGCAGATAAAACAGCTTGACTTGTACCCGGGTATAGATTATCAGCAACCCAGATAGATTTCTGTGCATTTGTTAAAGGATATAACTTGTTCATACTTATTTCCTCCATATTAAACTAAAAAAAAACATATCCTTTCCCATATTTTTCCACTATTTCTCTTAAAATTTATGTAATTGCCCCAATTTTCAAACAATATTTAAGAATTCGACACAACTTATAGAAATCCTCTTAATATACATACTTTTACAATTTTCGCAATATTCATGTTAAAGCAGCTACATGCAGATTCATATTCTTTACGACAGGCGCAGATTATGAATGGTTATTATTGCTAATAAATTGCTCAATAAAAAGATTAGTACAATATTGAAAATTAAAGAGAAATCCCTGATGTTTCTGGCATCAGGGATTTCTCTTTAATGGTTTCTTGACTACTTTACCCCAATTCCGGCTAATACTGATGACTGCATTGCTTTTCCGACTGAAAGATCCACAGGTCCGGCCTCACGAATATTAGCTGCGATGTCAGTGAATTTTACAAAATTCTCGCAGAAACGAGCGGCGAGGGTTTGGGCAGCGGCTTCATACGCCGCTGGGTCTGCCCAAGTGTTTCGTGGCTGCAAAATTGTTTCCGGAACCCCCGGCACAGTGTCCGGAACGGAAATCCTAAACACCGGATCTACTTGATAGTTTACATTTTCCAGGACGCCTTTTAAGGCGGCCGAAACCATGGCACGGGTATAGGAAAGTTTGATCCGCTCGCCCACCCCATACGGTCCGCCCGACCAACCGGTATTAATCAAATATACCTGAACATTATGAGCAGCAATCCGTTTTCCCAGCATATTGGCATATACGATTGGCTTCAAAGGCAAAAATGGTTCGCCAAAACAAGTGGAAAAAGTGGCTTCCGGTTCTGTAATTCCCCGTTCGGTACCGGCAAGCTTGGAAGTATAGCCGGAGAGGAAATAATACATCGCCTGGTCTTTGGTTAACCTGGCAATCGGCGGCAATACTCCAAATGCATCAGCAGTCAGAAAGATGACCACATGCGGGTGCCCGGCCAGGCCGGCAAGCAGCGCATTATCGATGTAATCGATTGGATAAGCCGCACGCGTATTTTCCGTCAATGATCCATCGCTATAATCCGCCACCCTGGTCTGAGCATCCAGGATCACATTTTCCGTTACTGCACCAAAGCGGATGGCATTCCAAATCTGAGGCTCGTATTGCTTTGACAAATTAATACATTTAGCATAGCAGCCGCCTTCGAAGTTAAATATACCGGTGCTTGACCAGCCGTGTTCATCGTCCCCAATTAAACGCCGCTCAGGATCGGCCGACAAGGAAGTCTTGCCGGTACCGGAAAGACCAAAAAACAACGCCACATCCCCATCGACACCGGCATTAGCCGAACAATGCATGGGAAAAACTCCCCGTTTGGGCATTAAATAATTCAGGACACTAAAGATGGACTTCTTTATTTCCCCGGCATATTCCGTTCCGCCAATTAATACGACTTTTTTTTCAAAAGATAATACGATAAAAGCCTCGGAGTTGGTGCCATCAGTTTCAGGATCAGCTTTTAAACCAGGCGTACAAATCACTGTAAATTCCGGCTTGTGATCCGCTGATTGCTCAGCAGTGGGACTAATCAACATTTGCTGGGCAAAGATATTGTGCCAGGCATACTCATTGATTACCCGAATTGGCAAACGATATTCTTCATCTGTTCCGGCGAAACCATCGAATACAAAATACTGTATAGTATCCAAATAAGCCGTCACCTTTTGATAAAGACGCACAAAATAATGTGCAGTAAGTGGTTTATTAACCTCTCCCCAGGCAATCTGGTCATGTACAGACGGCTCATCCACAATGAAACGATCTTTAGGAGAGCGTCCAGTGTATTTTCCGGTGGTGCAGGAAAGAGCACCGCTTGCTGCCAGAATACCCTCCCCGCGTGCCAAAGCAATTTCGACTAACTGACTGATCGGCAGATTACATCCTGCCGCTGGCTTTACTGTAGGGACATGGACGGTTTGTGTCTCTTTACTCACTGCATAACCCTCCCTTTTAATCTTACTATTTCTTGCTTCCCTCCTATTTTCGTAAATTATGCCTGCGTTCCATTTGTCTTAACTTACAACTTGTATTTGGCATCGCTCTCTTCAGACACTTTTTCCTTTTCTCTGCAATGACTTTTGTCTGCATTACTCTGTCTGCGATGACTTTTTAGAAAGGCGTTTTTGACAATTTTTCTGTTCTTAAAGTTCCCTAACTGATTGAATTATATTATGCGCTAATTCCACTTTTGCTTTTAATAATACTTTATTCATTAAATTGTACACCAAATAAACTCACTGCCCGGATCCGAAATTAATAGCGCTACAGGTGTAGCGTATTGCAGCGTATTGAAGCGTGTTGCAGTAGCTACACCTGTAGCGCTATTTTAGTCTATCTTCCTTGCCACAGGCTTAATTTGGGCTCCGAAACATGATTTTAGGTATAATCAAGCCAATCTTTAAATGGCATCATTTTTGCACTTATTAAAGTTATATTTTTGGTATTTGAAGGAGAGTGATCGACAAGCAAATATCCCTTTAATAATAAAACATTATTTTTATCCAAGGTAAGTGGCTGTCGAAGTTATAACTATCGAAGCCTTTCTGAGACAAGAAAAATGAAGGAGAGATTTTATTTATGAAAGCATTTGTTTACCATGGTCCAAAAAACATGAGTCTTGACCAAGTACCCGAGCCCAAAATCCTGAAACCTACGGACGCAATCGTTAAGGTTACGACCTCCACCATTTGTGGAACAGATAAACACATCCGCAATGGAGGAATGCCCGAAGTAGAACCGGGCCGAATTATCGGACACGAATTCTGTGGCGAAGTCGTGGAAACCGGAACAGAAGTAAAAAATTTTAAAAAAGGTGATAAGGTAGCCGTTTCCTGTGTCACCCAATGTATGAAGTGCTACTATTGCCGCCGCGGCCTCTATTCCAGATGTGTAGATGGCAGTTGGATTTTTGGCTATATGATCGATGGCTGCCAAGCCGATTACGTGCGCGTACCTTATGCCGATAACGGAATGTATCTTATTCCCGAAAGCTTAACGGACGAAGATGTCTTATTCGTCGGCGATATTTTATCCACAGGCTATTTTGGAGCGGAAAACGGTGATATTCAACCTGGCGATACTGTAGCTGTCTACGGGGCCGGCCCTGTCGGAATGTGTGGTATGATCGCCTCCCGCCTTTGGGGACCGGCGAGAATTGTGGCCGTTGATATCGATCAATCCAGGCTTGACTTTGTAATTAAGCAAGGCTGGGCAGATTACGGCTTAAACCCGCAAAAAGTTGATGTCACGCAGGCTCTCAAAGATTTCACTCAGGGGCGCGGCGCAGATGTCACCATTGAAGCTAATGGTTTTGAGCCAACCTTCAAAGGTGCCATTGAAGGCCTTAGACCGGGTGGAACTTGTTCCATAATTGGTGTTTTTGAACAACCACAGGTCGTGGAAATGAATAAACTCTGGATCCAGAATATTACAATCAAAATGGGTCTGGTTAAAGCCAATCATATCCCCGAATTAATTGACCTTATTAAAGAAGGAAAAATAAATACAAGACCCCTTATTACCCATACGATACCCCTCTCACAAGTTGCAGAAGGATACGATATCTTTGAAGAGCGCCGTGATAATGCCATCAAAGTAGTGCTCAAAGGAGATATTTAACTATCGTCCGGCCAATAATGAGTTCGTCCAATAAATAGTCTAATAATAAGTTAGTCTAATAACGAGTAAGTCTAATAAGTTAATCTAAAATAGAGTCACTCATAATATTAGGCATTCAAGACCTCCCTGCGCGGAGGTCTTGTTATTTTATACTACTTGAGTGGTTTGTGAACAAGCTTGCAATATAGTTATGGTTCATATTACAATGATAGTGTATGAATAGTTTTTATTACTTTTTCAAAGGATGATTTAAATGAGTTCTCATCTAGCCGTAATCAGCTCAGAAGGACTTATTGAACAGCGAAAACTATTAGAGGAGACACGAAACAGCTTTATTTATAATTCCCATGATTGTAAACAAATACGACCCATTGTATATGAATCCTGGGTACGCTGTCTCCAATCCGGCATCAACCCGCAACTCAAACAAGCTGAACATCCCCCAACAAATGGAAATATTCAAGAAATAATAGAGTGTTCTACACTATATAATTTGTCCAAAGATACTATAGAAGAGTTATTAAAACAAACTCAGGATACTAAATTCATTCTAACCTTATGTGATGCTCAGGGCAGAATAATTTTTCTTGGCGGTAACCGGCAGGTTAGAGAACAAGCCGAAACCATGAATTTTGTGCTGGGCTCTAACTGGAGTGAAGAAGCCATAGGGACTAATGCCATTGGGACAAGCCTGAAGATTGGTAAACCAGTTCAGATTTTTTCAGCCGAGCATTTTTGTGAAGGAGTTCACAATTGGGTCTGTTCCTCAGCACCAATACGTGATCCCTTAACCAAAAAAATGATTGGTGTAATCGATTTTACAGGCTTATGGAAGGAAGCTCAGGCGCACACCCTGGGATTGACAATGATGGCATCCAAGGTGATTGAAAATACACTCTATAATGAACTCACCGTGTCAACTAAGTCTCTGCTAATGACAGCGTACTCATCTTATGTGCTGCGCTATCCGCATAGTGGTGTAATTATCCTGGATGCTGCCTTCAATCCTATCGAAGCAAATTCCCTGGCCCGTGAATTTGTAATTCAAGCAACCGGCATGGAGCTGGAAACAATCTGGAATGACAGAGAACTACCTAATTATTTATCGCAAAATAACTCCAAACAAGCAAATGAAGAATACGAGATTTTCATTAAGGAATTAGGAACTCCCGTATTAATTAAGGAAGTCCAGCTTTCAAACAAATGCATAGGTTTCCTGCTAATTCTAAACCTATCCAGGACAAAAACGACAACCAAACGTTCCCTCCGGCTTCAGAATGATCATTGGGACCAAATTGTCGGCCAATCCAGCAGTCTTCTTGCTGCGCTGACAAAATGCAACAAGGTCGCTTCAGCAAAGGTTCCTGTCTTACTGCTTGGCGAGAGCGGTTCAGGGAAAGAGCTTTTTGCCAAAGCGATCCATCAGAGCAGTGACCGGAAAAAGGGGCCCTTTATCGCAATAAACTGTGGCGCTGTCCCGAAGGAATTGCTGGCCAGCGAACTTTTCGGCTACGAGCCCGGCACGTTTACCGGCGGTGTTAAAGGCGGCAAAAAGGGGAAATTTGAGGAAGCGCATCGCGGAACCATATTTCTCGATGAAATTGGCGAAATGCCTTTGGATTTTCAAGTTCATCTGTTACGGGTTCTTCAGGAGCATGAGGTAGTGAGACTAGGAGGTTCGAAAACCATCCCCGTAGACGTCAAAATAATTGCCGCTACCCACCACGATCTTGAGCAACTCGTCAAGAATGGCGCCTTCCGGCCTGATTTTTATTATCGGCTGCAAGTTGTCAGTATTCATATACCACCGCTGAGAGAACGCCGTGACGATATTCCCCTGTTAATTGATCACTTTTTGGCTCAATTATCCCATAAATATAAGAAGCCGCTCCTTAATCTCGATCACCAGGTCAGGGAATTCCTCGTTAATGAATACTCCTGGCCGGGAAATGTGCGGGAATTGAAACACACCTTAGAACACGGAGTAATATTTAGCGTAAATAATATAATTTTAATTGATGACCTTCCGCCAAGTATCAGAGAAAGTATTCAGGGTGACTGTCAGGATAGAAAAAATCAGGCGCTGCAGACAAACTGGAGACAAGTTCCGAACAAACCCGAAAATAAACCTGAAAATAAACCTGAAAAAGAAGAACTGCTCAGTATCCTTCAGGAGTCAAACGGTAATCTATCGGAAGCAGCGCGAAAAATGGGTATTGCCCGCACTACCTTATACCGCCGCCTCAAAAAATGGGGCATCAGCAGAATTCATTCTACTGTATCTTCATCATCATAACAGTTAATTTTTTTTGGTATAACTATCACTTCATCACTGCTATTGGCATTAAACACAACACCTAAAGATATAAAACCCAAGTTGATCCTGATAAGTGGTTATTATGTGCTCATGCTGTGCAAGAATTGCCAGTAATTTATCGTCTATCTTTTCCGAAAGTAAAAAATCAGGAACGCTATCCAGATTATTTTCTTCCAATTGCGGTTTGAATTTCTCCGCACTTATTTGTTTAAAGCCGGCCTGTCGAAAAAGGTCTAGCCATTCTGATACAGTGAGTAATTGAGAAACCCCATAAAAGTCTACTATTGTTTTTAATTCTTCCGCCGCAAGGAAATTCTCAAGTACCATTTCAATTGCCAGGAA
>JBMNTM010000049.1:0-10526 GCA_050945735.1 Desulfosporosinus sp. | reverse complement strand
AACAACTAGTTATCAAGAATATCCTTCGAAACTAAAAGTAGCCTTAGGGATAGATATCGCTAATCAACCTGTCATAGGTGATTTGATAAAAATGCCTCATCTCCTTGTAGCAGGGGCTACCGGCTCAGGGAAGAGCGTATGTATTACATCGATCATTAATTCCATACTCTTCAATGCAACCCCAGAAGAAGTAAAATTACTGCTTGTAGATCCAAAAATGGTGGAGCTCAATCAATATAACGGTATTCCTCATCTATTAGCTCCTGTTGTGGTCGATCCGAAGAAAGCAGCCACTGCTTTAAAATGGATTGTCAAAGAAATGGAAAATCGCTATGAGATCTTTGCATCTACAGGGGTAAGGGATATCGAACACTATAACAAAATGAAAGCCGGAGAAATGAAAAATTGCACATCTGCCTTACCCTTCGTCGTTGTGATCATCGATGAGTTAGCCGATTTAATGACGGTCGCAGCCGGTGAAGTTGAAGAAGCCATTTGTCGTTTGGCTCAAATGGCTCGGGCAGCGGGGATTCATTTGGTCATTGCTACACAACGTCCATCGGTTGATGTCATAACAGGGTTGATTAAAGCCAATATACCTAGCCGAATTTCCTTTGCCGTCTCATCTCAGATAGATTCCCGTACCATTCTCGATGCAACAGGTGCAGAGAAACTACTTGGGCGAGGAGACATGCTTTATTCTCCTCTGGGAACGAATAAAGCACTACGTGTACAAGGCTGCTTGGTCACGGATGACGAGGTAAAACGTGTAATTACGCACTGGAAAGAATTGGGTGAGCCAGAATATCTGAATCCTGAGCATCTTTTCACAGAAACAACACCTAGTAATGAAAAATGTAACGGACAGGATGATGCATTGTTCATTGACGCCGGACGGCTTTTTATTAAGACAGGAATTGCTTCTATATCCTATCTGCAACGAAAGTTAAAATTAGGGTATACTAGAGCAGCACGGTTAATGGATATGCTCCAAGAACAAGGTGTAGTTGGAGCCTATGAAGGAAGTAAGCCACGTCAGATACTATTAACATTAGAAGAATTTAATGAACGATTTGGATAATAGCAATACGCGCGGTGAAAGGTCAAGTTTTCATCTTCTGTTGCCTTGTTATTTTAAGCATAGTATCTTATTTATAAACTAGAATATCATGCTTTGCTCTGTAAAAGGGGCTGCCTCCTAATAGAAATTAATTTCGATTGGGAGGGCAGCCCCATTTTTATGTGATTAATTTATTTCATGTTGTAACTTATCGTCTTGTGGACATCAAGCATCGAATATCGAGCATTTAATACCTTGGGTGTAACTTTATGATGAATGAAGTGGGGGATTATGGGAATAATGACATATATGAATGTAAAAAAATAGATGGAGACGAATAATGAAGGTTTTTACAGAAGCAATTATAAAAAATAAACCGTATAAAGACATTGTGTTGAACCTGGAGGATTTGCTCAAACATGCCGAAGAAATTGCTCGTTTACATGTGCACAAAGATACTGGTCATCCAAAACTGTCATTGATACCCAGAGTTAATCAAAATATGGACTTCTTAATCCAAGCTTACCATGAAATAACCGAGTATTCGGCGAGAACACAAGATGTGGTACCGGCCACGGAATGGTTATTAGACAATTTTTATTGTTTGAAAGACTTAAAAGAGGAGGTTATGAAAAGCTTAACTGAGAAATTTGAACGTCAATTACCACGAAATGCCATCGGGGATTATCAAGGATATCCAAGGATTTACGGGTTATTAGTTGAGCTCATCGAACATTCGGATAGCCAATTGCACTGTGATACGCTCAAAGCGTTTATTAACGCTTACCAGGTTCATATACCTTTATCAAGCGCGGAAATTTGTGCAATTCCCATTATGTTGAAAATTGTACTTCTGGAAAATATTCGAAGGTTAACTGAGCAAATTTTATTCACTCAAGCAGAAAGAGAAGCCGCTGATCAATGGGTGATGCCTTTATTGGAATCTGAACATGGGCCGAACGAATGGGAGGAGATACTATCAACGCTCACTGTCCCGGAGGAATATTCATCTGCCTATGCAGAACAGTTGCTCAAACGTCTAAGGGAGCTTGGTGTTGACTCCGCACCACTCTTGCACTGGGTCGATCAAATTGTCGCTAAACAAAACACAACAATCGAAGAATTAGCAAAACTTGAGCGTCAACGTCAGTCTATGTATCAAGTTTCAATGGGCTATGCTATTTCGAGTATCCATTTTATCATATCTGAAGATTGGCCTCGTTTTTTCGAAGAAGTTAGTATGGTGGAAAGTGAATTACGAAAAGATCCAAGTAGTGTTTATAGCAAAATGGACTTTCAGTCACGAGATGCATATCGCCATGAAGTGGAAAAAATTGCACAAAAATTTAATGTGTCTGAATTAGTCGTGGCCAAAAGAGTGTTAGCAAAATCAATTAAGGCGTATGAGCAAGGGGAGTCTGTATCGTCACATGTAGGTTATTTCTTGCTTGGGCAGGGACGTTTTGAGCTTGAACAGGAATTAAAAAAACAATATGGGGAGTCGCGAAACTTTGGGGGTATGCTCTGTCAAGCAATTCGAAAAAAACCTGTACTATATTATTTCGGGAGCTTGCTAATCGGTATAGGAGTTCTTTTTTCTGGGGTTTTATCGTACGCCCTTCAAGTATATCCACTCTCTTTATATTATGTTTTGATAGTAATGGGACTTTTATTCTGGGCGAGTAGTTTAATAATACCGCTGGTGAATTGGGTAGCTTCGGTACTGTTTCCGCCTTCTTTTCTGCCTAAGTTAGAGTTAAGGGAAGGAATTCCTCAAGAATTAAGAACTATAGTTACAATACCAACGCTGTTAACTAATGTTGGCAGGGTTAATGAACTGATTAAACAACTTGAGATTTGTTATCTTGCCAATAAAGATGAGAATTTGCATTTTGCTTTGTTAGGGGATTTTGCCGATGCTTCGTCCGAGGTAGTGGAAGGTGATGAGAAGGTTATCTCGGCAGCAACCGAAGGTATCGAAAAACTAAATAATAAGTATGGTCAAGGTCGGTTTTACTTCTTCCATCGCAAGCGGCTTTTTAATCCTTCCGAAGGTGTTTGGATGGGCTGGGAGAGAAAACGTGGCAAACTGATTGAGTTTAACAGTCTTATACTGCGGGATAGAGAGACTAGTTATAATGTTCAAATTGGAGACTTATCTATCCTGTCAACTTTTCGTTATGTAATTACGCTTGATGCAGATACCAATCTACCACCGGGGACAGCTAAACAGCTGATCGGAACTATCGCTCATCCTCTCCATTGTCCACAAGTGAGTGAGGATGGAGAGCGGGTGGTGCAAGGATATGGGATACTGCAACCACGTATTGGAGTTACAGTTCAAAGTGCAAGGGCGTCAAAATTTTCCCGTATCTTTTCTGGTAAGGCGGGGATTGATCCTTACACAGCTGCAGTATCAGATGTATATCAAGACTTGTTTGGGGAAGGGATTTTCACCGGTAAGGGAATTTATGATGTTGCCGTATTTCATCAGGTGACAAGTAAGACATTTCCAGAAAATGCCATCCTTAGTCATGATTTAATCGAAGGGGTATATGCAAGAGCAGGACTTGTAACGGATGTCGAGCTGATCGATGGTTATCCGGCTAATTACCTCGCTTATATACGACGTCAACACCGCTGGGTAAGGGGGGATTGGCAGCTTATACCTTATTTATTTAAGCCTCTGCCATTTGTTTCACGCTGGAAGATTTTTGATAACTTAAGAAGAAGTTTAGAGGCACCATTACTATTATCACTAATCATCTTTGCCTTTACGATCTTCTCTGGAGAGCCTTGGATCTGGGTAGGGTTAGTTTCTTTAAGTTTGATCTGGCCTATGGCCTTGAATATCATCCGTAGGTTTTTCAGCAAAGGTGCAGATAAGGAAAACATGGCTCAAGATGTGTCAGCCATGTTTATACAGTTCTTACTTCAATTTTTGTTTCTTCCGTATCAGGCTTTTATCATGGTTGACGCTATTATACGAAGCCTTTATCGACAATTTGTTTCCCACCGCAGCCTGTTAGAATGGGAAACTGCCGCAGATACGGAGAGGCGTTTAGATGCCAGCATTAAAACCATGACGCGTATGATGTGGACAGTTATTTTATTTGTCATCGTTGCATTATTAACGACTTGGTTCTTGTTCCCCGCTAAGTTTGGACGATTTGTTCCTTTGGCAATCGCCTGGTTAGCTTCACCTTGGGCCGCCTATAAAGTAAGTATGCCCATACCGGCAAGAACGGCAAAGCTCTCCATTTCAGAACAGCGTGTCGTACGACGTTTAGCAAGAAAAATGTGGGCCTTTTTTGAAGAGTATGTTTGTTCTGAGGATCACTGGCTTCCGCCAGATAATGTACAAATCGATCCTCCTAATGGGGTAGCCCATCGAACTTCTCCAACAAATATAGGACTTGCCTTACTGGTAAATTTGGCTGCAAGAGATTTTGGATATATTACCATAGCAAAGATGCATGAACGAATCAAGCTTACGCTCCAAACTCTAGAGAGGCTTGACCATTGGAAGGGACATCTTTACAACTGGTATGATACCAGAAGCCTTGTACCTTTAAAGCCGCGCTATGTCTCAACTGTGGACAGTGGCAATTTCGTGCTATATTTGTTAATATTAAAAGTCGGTCTTTTTGAGGCCTTAAACAAACCGCTGATAGATCAGGAGTATGCACATGGGCTTAAGGATACTTATAACTTATTGATTGAGTCAGTTGGCAAAGATACTTATGAGGAACTAAAAGGATTTGGTCAAGCGCTTGATAAAGTACTGGAGTCTAAAGAGACGTGGAACTTTAAAAACTGGACCAATTTATTATCCTTATGGCCTGCATCCTTTTTAGAACACGAATTATCCTCAGAGGGGGCTTATTGGGCAAGTCGCTTAGAAAAAATGATTTTAATGTTCCGTCAGGAGACGCAAGATTTTTACCCATGGGCCGTCGATCACAACCAGACAGAGACACAGGCACTTTTTAGCGAGCGCATTTTTAAAACACAGAGTTTAGATGAACTTGCCCAGTGCTACAGAGAAGGAATGGAGGAAGTTGGTTTTTCGCCCGAGATGAAGGAGATGATTAAGCTAGCACTCCAAAAAACTCAAGGTTATCAGCGTGTATCGGTAGATTTACAGCAATGCCTTGAGAAGATGGCCTTGGCTATAGATTTCCGCCCCTTGTATGATGAATCACGCCAACTTTTTTCGATTGGTTACCGTGTTGCAGAAGGCAAGCTGGATAAGTCCTATTATGACCTACTCGCTTCAGAGGCGCGTCAAGCAAGCTTTATAGCCATTGCCAAAGGTGATGTGCCGCTCAAACATTGGTTCAAACTCGGACGTTCAATGACACTGACGCAAGGAAAACGCAGTTTGGTATCCTGGAGTGGTACAATGTTTGAATTTTTAATGCCGCTCCTGGTCATGCAAAATTATGAAGGGACCCTTCTTGATGAAACATATCGTTCTGTAGTCGAGGTGCAAAGGGAATATGGAGTAAAACACAATGTACCTTGGGGGGTATCAGAGTCAGGGTTTTACGCCTTTGATCCACAGATGAATTATCAGTATAAAGCTATGGGAGTACCGGGACTGGGTCTAAAACGAGGTTTAATTCGGGATCTGGTAATTGCACCTTATGCAAGTTTTCTAGCCTTAATGGTTTCGCCGCATGAAGCATTATTAAATATTTCGGCAATGGAACAAATGGGTTTTTCGGGACGGTATGGATTATATGAGGCGGCTGATTTTACACCTGAACGCATCCCAATTGGCCGTCCATTTATGTTAATCCAGAGCTTTATGGCGCATCATCAAGGTATGAGCTTGTTAGCTCTTGACAATGTGCTCCATGATAATATCATGCCGAAGCGTTTTCACAGCGAACCCTTGATTAAGAGCACAGAGCTTCTCCTCCAAATGCGTTTACCTGAATCCATTCCTGCTCAGTCTCAGCAGGAAGCGGAATATGTTGTGACACAACAACAAGTTGAGAACTCCGATTTGGAAAAGAACCAGTTGATTATTATGGATACGGCAAAGAGCCCTTTTCCTGTCACTCACAATATTTCCAATGGACAATATTCCGTCATGTTAACGAATACTGGAGCAGGATTCAGCCGTTACCAAGGGATTAGTCTTTCACGCTGGCGTGAAGACGTGACACAAGATGCTTGGGGGATGTACTTCTATATTCAAAACCTGAATTCAGGCGACTTTTGGTCTGCAACGTACCAACCATGTCGGGATTCAGGAGAGGATTACAAGGTGACCTATGCTCCTGATAAGGTAGAATTCTCACGAAAAGATGGTAACATAAGAACTCATACGGAGATTGTCGTGTCTCCGGAAGAGCAAGTGGAAATCCGTCGTATTTCTTTAACTAATCACAGTAAATACTACCGAACTGTGGAGGTTACCAGCTATTTTGAAGTAGTTCTGGCCAGGTCCAGTGAAGATTACGCACATCCTGCATTTGGCAATCTCTTTATTCAAACAGAATTTATGCATGAGGCTTTGTTTGCATCCCGCAGACCACGGAGTGAAGAACAGGCTCGCTTATGGTTGATGCATACAGTTGCCACGGAGGGAGAAACAGTAGGTTCACTGCAATATGAGACTGACCGTTCACGTTTTATAGGTCGGGGGAGAAGCCTTGCCTGTCCTCAAGCGTTAGATGCGAATCACCCCTTATCTAATACCGTTGGTGCTGTATTGGATCCGATAATGAGTTTACGTCAACGGGTTAGGATTGAACCTGGGCAAACAGTTCGGCTTTCCTTCTCTATTGGATACGCAGAAAATCGTGAGGAGATCATACGTATTGCTGAAAAATATAAAGATCCTCATTCTGTAAATAGGGCTTTTGAGTTGGCTTGGATCCATAGCAAAATGGAGTTGCGTCATTTGAACTTAACAGCAGCACAAGCAAACGAGGGCTTAAGCCTTGGTGCTCATTTGCTATATCTGAGCCCTTTCAGGAGCGAAGTGTCAGAATGTATTAAGAATAATCGTAAAGGAATGTCTTCGCTATGGCCATATGCTATTTCAGGAGATCTGCCCATTGTCCTTCTTCGCGTAAACAATTCAGAAAATTTGGATTTAGTACGCAAATTTTTGACAATCCATGAATACTGGAGTCTTAAGGGATTGTATGCTGATCTGGTTATTCTCAATGAAGATGAGAGTAGTTATTTTCAGGTCTTTCAGGATAACCTGAGGGATTTAGTTTCCATGGGACATGCCCGAGAGTTATTAAATCGGTCTGGTGGAGTATTTCTTCTGCAAAAAGCCCACATGCAGCAAGAAGATATCGATTTCCTCTGTGCTGTTGCCCGGATGATCTTTACTGGAGAAGGAGGATCGTGTTCGATTCAGGTTCGGAAAAAAAGAAAGTTTGTGGCTGGAAATGTTGAACACCGCGAGGCGGATATCCAAGAAAAGTCCTCTGGCCTACTGCTTTCAATTAATCAAGATAGTAACCACGAAGTTAGAAGCACGAATTCTCTGCAACATTCATCATACAATGATCATCACGAAGAAGCACTGGATCGAATGAGTGAAAAGCTGCAGTTTGCGAATGGATACGGTGGGTTCAGTGGGGACGGCAAAGAGTATGTTATCCGCTTGCAAGATGGCATGAACACTCCATTACCCTGGATAAATGTCATCGCTAATCCTAAGTTTGGTTTTCAAGTTTCTGAAGTTGGTGCCGGGTACACTTGGTCTCTCAATAGTGGAGAGTACAAGCTAACTCCATGGTCAAATGATCCGATTCTGGATCCTACGGGAGAAGCTCTTTACTTGCGTGATGAACGAACTGGTGAATGCTGGTCGGTTACGGCCGGTCCTAAACGTGAACAAGGTTCATATACTATACGACATGGTCAAGGGTATTCTATTTTTGAACGCTATAGTCATGGTCTGAAGCAATCTCTACGTCTGTTTGTCCCGCTGGACGAGTCGGTTAAGATCGTTGAACTTAGGATGACGAATACCACCAAACACACTTTGGATTTAAGTGCAGTTTATTATGTCGAATGGGTTTTGGGTGTGGAACGACAGCTAACTGCTCCCTATCTTGTAACAGACTTTGAACAGGATATCTTTTATATCCAAAACACGTTTCAAGAAGAATTTGGGGGAAGGATTGGGTATTTAACTGCTTTTGGAGCCCACGTCTCAAGTTATACCGGAGATCGCTCGGAATTCATTGGACGTAACGGAACCCTGGAGGATCCCAAGGGGTTAAAGCTCGCTCAATTCTCGGAAAATGTAGGAGCTGGGCTTGATCCTTGCAGTGTTTTAAAACTCGTTATTTCCTTAGCACCTGGTGAGTCCAGGACGATCACTTTTTTACTGGGTGAGGCAGAAAACCGTCAAGAGGCCGAGAGAACTATATTTTCTTTTGGACACTCCGAAAAGATTAATGAGGCATTTGAGAAAGTCAGGAAGTATTGGGATGAATTGCTGGGAAAAGTTCAAGTATACACGCCAGATCCCTCAATGAATTTGCTTCTGAATCGTTGGCTGCTTTATCAGACAGTAGTTTGCCGTCTATGGGCGCGAAGCGCGTTTTATCAGTCAGGAGGGGCCTACGGTTTTCGGGATCAACTTCAAGACGTGATGGCCCTTGTCTATACGACTCCCGAGGTTACCCGGAAACAAATTATTCTCCATTGCGGCCATCAGTTTGTCGAAGGGGATGTGCAACATTGGTGGCACTCTGAAACAGGAAAAGGGATACGGACAAAATTCTCAGATGATTTGTTGTGGCTGCCCTTTGTAACAGCCCATTATCTGGAACGTACAGGGGATACATCTATTTTAGATGAAACAAATGTCTTTCTTGAAGATGACCCCTTAAAAGATGATGAGTATGAACGATATTCGATTCCGAGGATTTCCGATGAGCGGGGAACTGTGTATGAACATTGTATTCGAGCCATCGAAAGAAGCTTAAATTTTGGTGAACATGGGTTACCTCTAATCGGCTCCGGCGATTGGAATGATGGCTTTAGCCGGATTGGCATCAAGGGAAAAGGAGAGAGTGTGTGGCTGGGGTGGTTTTTATTCCAGATTTTGACCCGCTTTGCCTCCTTATGTGACGATCGCCGGGATCCGGAGAGGGGAGCGCGTTATCGACGTATAGCTGAGGAACTACAAGAAAATATGGAACGTTATGGCTGGGATGGCGGTTGGTACCGGCGTGCTTATTTTGATGATGGAACACCCCTAGGTTCTACTCAAAACAGAGAATGCTTGATTGATGCTATTGCCCAGTCCTGGGCAGTACTATCAGGAGCAGCCAGGCCTACCAGGGCTAAGGACGCTATGTTGGCTTTAGAACACTATTTATGGCACAAAGAAGACGGGGTTCTCCTTTTGCTTACCCCACCTTTTGAAAATTTCTTGCCTGATCCGGGCTATATTAAAGGGTATGTTCCCGGAGTTCGTGAAAATGGCGGACAGTATACACATGCGGCATGTTGGGCTATCTTGGCATATACAATCTTAGGTGAAGGGGATAAGGCAGAGGAATTGTTTCAGATGTTAAGCCCTATCCATCATGCTCGTACGGAACTTGAGGTTAATCGTTATAAAGTTGAGCCTTATGCTGTTGCTGCTGATGTTTATGCCACACATCCGCATATAGGCCGGGGAGGATGGACATGGTATACTGGCGCCTCCGGGTGGATGTATCAAGCTGGGTTAGAAGGAATATTAGGCTTTAAACGTAAAGGAGATAAGTTGGTCTTGAAGCCATGTATTCCGAGCCGCTGGTCGGGCTATCGATTAACATATCAGTATCTAACGACTAAGTATGAGATTGTTGTCGAGAATCCAATGAGCAGAATGACTGGGTGTAAAAGAATAACTTTGGATGGAGAACTATTGCAGGAACCTGTGGTTATGCTAAAGGATGATGGTCAAACTCATACGGTCCGTTTGACAATGTAAGTTGACTATGGCAACTTAAGTTAAAAAATCGAGTGCTTCAAAAATTAAGTCCCTATTTTTGGGCAAAATTAGCTCAAAAATAGGGGTTTTATGTTATTCATTACCCAATGGTTTATTGGTATAATATTTTTGAGCATATTTCGCTAAATACTGCCATGGCCCTGTCGGGAGTGCAATAGTAAAAATTATGGAATGCTTAGTCTTATACTTATGTGCACATGATGAAAAATGTAATTAAGTAATTTTTTGGAGGGGTTTATTTTGGAAATTCGGGTTTATTACGAAGATACGGACGCGGGTGGAGTTGTTTATTATTCAAATTATCTAAAGTTTTTCGAAAGAGCAAAGACCGAATTCTTTCGTGACCGGGGATTATCGATAGCAGAGTTGGCTCGGAGCGGTCTTGTCTTTCCTGTTGTGCACCTGGAGATTAATTACCGCTCTTCAGCTTTGCATGATGATTTAGTGAGAGTAGAAACAGCCGTGCAGGAAATA
>JBMNTM010000048.1:0-10593 GCA_050945735.1 Desulfosporosinus sp. | reverse complement strand
CTTCTGAAGGAGTGGAGCTTGAGTAAACCAACTATCTATCAGAACGTAATCTGCCGAAAATCCGACCTTTAGGGCGCGTTGCAGCATTTTCACGACGGCATCCGGTTTATGAAGCATGGATTCTTGGTGGCGTTTGTAACCAATAGTTCTCTTGTCCAGGTCCTTCCTCATTTCACACAAACGGTTCTTGGCCTTAGCGGAGCTCATTAGGGTAAAGTCTATGGGAGCAAAACTAATAGAAGTACGCACCTTTCTGTTTTGGAATTATGGTTGTTTAGTCACTCCCATTTTACCAATTTTGAAAGGTGTTTTTCTATCAAGGAGCAAATTTATTTTGTTCTAAACTCAACTCTAGAGTGCATTTGAGCTAATATTAACGGTGCGAAAGTTGAGTTAAGAATTAAATCAAGATAGATATTCACTTCAAAAAACCGGCTAACTCACATCCGAAGAAACAAGGGTGTGGCCGCTGTTTAACATATTCACACGGTGAGCGTGCCTGCCCCCGGCAAATTCCGTTTTTAAAAAGGTATCTACAATATCAAGCGCAAGTCCGGGACCTATTACCCTGCCACCCAAGGATAATACATTGGCATTATTATGCTCTCTGGCCATCCGGGCAGAATATGTCTCTGAACATACCGCTGCACGGATTCCTGAGATTTTATTTGCAGCCATGGCAATCCCCTGCCCGGTTCCACAGATCACTATTCCAAGGTCTGCCTCTCCCTTAAGGATCGCATTACCTACTGCAAAACCATACTCGGGATAATCTACCGAGTCCGTCGAGTGGGTCCCAAGATCTTGAACCTCTAATTCCTTTGCTTCTAAATGCTTACGAATAACTTCTTTGAGTTCATAACCACCATGATCTGCTCCCAACACAACCCTCACTTTTCATTCCCCCATCCCTATTAGGGTAATTCTACATATAGTTACACAATCCTGCAAAACACAAAAAAAGCCACAGCTAGTTTAAACAGCTTAAGCATTTCTTATACAGGAAGTACGAGGAACGCACGTGGAACGGGCGAATTATCGAACCTCGTATTCGCAAACCCAAAATCATAACCCTTGTTCATATCCTTAGAAGAGCAATTTGACACCGATCAATAACAACGCTAATCCACCCATCAGTTCTGCCTTGTCTCCTAACTTTGTTCCCATCACGCGCCCTAAAACCAAGCCTGTCCCGGTCATCAGCCCCGCAATCACGCCCATGATTATGACCGTGAAGAAGATATCTGTTCTGATTGTTCCCAGTGAAAATCCTACACTTAAGGCATCCAGACTCACACTGGCCGCAATCAAATAGATACCAAATCCACTCAGGGAAGTATTTGTCGAAAGATTTTTTTGCTTAAATACTTTTTTTGCTTCCCGAAAAGGAAAATGTTCAACGGTTGGTCTATAAACCTTGTAAAGCATTCTCCCTCCCAAGACGATAAGAACCAAAGCTCCTATCCCGCTGGCATAACGACCAAGCAGCGCTCCCAAGGCCTGACCCAACATGATCCCAATAAGCGGCATAAATACATGGAAGGCGGCCACGACCAACGACAGGCGTAAAATCATGCTATTCCTGATACCAGCCAAACCAATTGCCAAAGACATAGAAAATGCATCCGCTCCCAGTGCAATGGCTACTGCCACAACCCATGCCAAATTCAACATCCATCCCTCCATTCCCAATAGGTATATGCATAGGGAAAGGTTTCTTAGACGAATCTTAATTCTTGTATTATATAATTTCTTTTCCTTTGCTATACATCGGGATGAAAATGTCGTAATTTAGCAACTAGACGTAGAGGATCTTCTTACCGGCGGCTTTCTCTAAGCGGTTCATGATAGCGGTCCCCAGGCCTCCTTCTTCGACTCCTTCAGTCAATATTAAATCCATTCCCTGTTCGTCACACAGCCGTAACCCCTTAAACAGGTTACCCGCTACTTCTTCCGGTCGCTCTTTGGAGCCCAAAACAAACAAAAGATGCGGCTGCCAATTATGTAACAAAGGCGCGCTCTCCAGCGAGCAAAGAACCCCGACTTTTTTCCGGCTTAAATGTCCTTTCTGAATTTCCAGTCCCATCCGTCGAATGAGGCGCTCGGTCTTCCCAATCATCAGGATCATCTCTCCCCGCGGCGCGTAGTGCCTGTATTTCATGCCCGGTGCTTTGGGAGCCTGTGTCTCCGACGGCGTATCCACCCGTACCTCGCCAAGGATCTCCGCCAACTGTTCCCTGGTTATTCCACCTGGACGAAGGATAGTGGGAATCTCCCCACTTACATCGAGTACGGTTGATTCCAAGCCAACCTGACAAGCCCCGGCATCCAGGATCAAAGAAATTTTACCTTTCAGATCATTCCATACATGGCTGCCGCTTGTCGGACTGGGTTTCCCCGAAAGGTTAGCACTTGGTGCGGCAATCGGCAGCCCTGTTTCCTTAATAAGGTGAAAGGCAACCGGATGACTGGGCATACGAATTGCCACATTGGCCAACCCGGCAGTGACGACATCCGGAACCCTGGTAGTTTTCGGCATTACTAAGGTCAACGAACCCGGCCAAAAATATTGTACACACAACTCTGCTTGCGGTGTCCAGTTTGCAACTAGAAGATTTGCCATGGTACGGTTACAAACATGGACAATTAAAGGATTATCCTGGGGTCGTCCTTTGGCTTCAAAAATCTTTGCACAAGCTGAAGCATCCAGGGCATTAGCCCCTAAGCCATAGACTGTTTCTGTCGGAAAAGCTACCAATTCCCCTGCTTTAAGCAGTGCCGCACCTTCTTTAATCAGTTCAGCTTCTGGGTGTACTGCGTTAATATAACTGCGTTTTGTCCGGATTTTGCTCACCTCAAATTGTAATTCGCCATTCGTGTTTGGCGGTTTTTGACACCGGAATTTGCTCCGCCTACGAATTTCGCATATTCACTAGGATGACACGATCACACCCTGCCAAGTCCTGGAAAACTTGTGTTTCAAAATCTTTCGACCGGAATATTTTACAAACCGCTTCGGCCTGATTCCAGCCAATTTCCATCAGGACTTTCCCCTGCGGGTTTAATAGGGCCCCGGCCTCTTCGGCCAGGCAGCGGTAAAAGTCCAAGCCGTCTTGTCCCCCTAATAAGGCCATTGCAGGTTCGCGGAAAATTTCTGCAGCGCACTGACAATATTCTTCAGTTGAAACATAGGGAGGATTCGTGACAATATAGTCCCAGCATTCGCCCTGGATAGGCTTTACAAAATCCCCTTGGCGCCACTGCACCGCGACACCTAAACGCACAGCATTCTCTTGGGCAACATCCAGGGCAGCCTGTGAAAGATCAGTGCCAACCACTTCCGCCTGCGGATAATAATGCGCCATTGAAATAGCAAGTGCTCCGCTTCCGGTGCAAAGATCCACAGCCTTGATTAACCGGTCCTGCTCTTGTCTTTCTTCCAACCTGACAAGTTCAAGCCACTTCTCGACTAATAGCTCACTGTCTGCCCGAGGGATAAGCACCCGCTCATCAACGTAAAAGGATAATCCCATGAATTCCTGACGCTTTAAGATGTATTGGAGAGGCTCGTGCCCGGCCCGCCGAAAAATGACATCCCGATAATCCGCCTCCTCTTGCTCAGACAAAGTGAGATCCCAATCAAGATAGAGACGGTCGCGAGATACATTCAAAATTTTAGCTAATAATAAGTCTGCATCAAAGCGCGCATTATCAATCTTTTTTTCCTGAAGCTTTGCTTCACCCCAACGCATTCCTTCCAGAACCCGCAAAACTGCTAAACCCCCTAATCGTGGTTCATGGTTTGAACCACAATCAGATACTCGCCTTCAGTTGTTCAGCCTGATATGATGAAATCAAAGCCTGGATGATGTCATCCAAGTCTCCCATAAGGATCGACTCCAGACGGTGCAACGTTAAACCGATGCGATGGTCAGTAACCCGGCCCTGCGGGAAGTTATAGGTTCTAATCCGTTCGCTCCGATCACCTGTGCCCACCTGACTTCGGCGCTCAGACGCCTGCTCTCCGGTCACCTCTTCTTGTGCTTTCTCCAGTATACGAGCACGTAAGACCCGCAAGGCCTTTTCTTTATTCTTGAGCTGAGATTTTTCATCCTGGCAGGAGGCGATAATTCCGGTGGGAATATGAGTTATTCTTACAGCCGACTGTGTGGTATTCACGCACTGTCCCCCAGGTCCGCTGGCACAATAAATATCGATGCGCAGGTCATTCGGATTGATGGTCACTTCCACTTCTTCTGCTTCGGGAAGAACTGCTACTGTGGCAGTCGAAGTATGAATCCTTCCCCCGGACTCGGTGACCGGAATCCTTTGAACCCGATGCACGCCACTTTCATACTTTAGTTTGCTGTAAACCCCATGCCCTTCCAGGAGAAAAATAATTTCTTTATAACCACCCTGATCTGAGTAACTTGCACTAAGGACTTCCACTTTCCAGCCCTGCTCTTCTGCATAGCGGGTATACATCTTATAGAGGTCTCCGGCAAACAAGGACGCCTCATCGCCGCCTGCTCCGGCCCGTATTTCCATAATTACATTTTTCTCGTCCGAGGGATCCTTAGGCAAGAGAAGGACCTGAATTTCTCTTTCAAGTTCCTGAGAAACACTGCGTAATTGCGCTAACTCCTGCTCTGCCAATTCCTGCATCTCAGGATCAAGATTTTCCTGAAGCAGGTTTTCGGTTTCTTCAAGTTCACGCAGTACCCTTTGATATTCTTTAAATGTAGTAACAAGATTTGTCATACCGGCCTGGGCCTTTGCATATTTTTGCCACTCACTTTGATTGGCGATTATTTCAGGGTCACTAAGGAGCTCTGTTAATTCATCATATTTCCGTTCAATCTCGTAAAGTTTCTCTAACATCTTTCACACCCCAAAATTTACGTAAGTTCTTGACCTGAATCCAGAACGCCTTTCAAGGCTGCCAAGGCAACCTCAAGCTGGGCATCGTCGGGTTCCCGCGTGGTTAATCTCTGTAATAACAAGCCCGGCACAACTAACCAATGAAGCCACGGTGATTCCAAATTCCGAGCGGAGAATTTAAGAACTTCATAAGCGATCCCGGCCACCAAAGGCATGAGAAGCACTCGGGAAAGTACTCGCCACCACAAGGGATGCAGCCCTACGAAAGCAAACACAAAAATGCTGACAACAACTACAATCAAAAGGAAACTTGTCCCGCAGCGCGGGTGCAACCTGGGAAAAAGGCGGGCATTTTCTACCGTTAGTTCTTTCCCCGATTCATAGTTAAAAATGGCCTTATGCTCTGCACCATGATACTGAAAAACCCGTTTGATATCTTTGAGCCGGGAAATAATCACAACGTAGAGTAAGAATACTACAAGCCTTATTACCCCCTCCAATATATTCTGCCACACGAGCCCGGTTATCCTTCCTTGTAATAAGTGCGCCGCACCCGTCGGCAAAGCTACAAAAAGCAAAAGACCAAGGCCAAAAGCAAACCCTAAGGTAACAGCCATTTCCCAAAACCCGAGTTCTTCTCCGTCCTCTTCCTCTCCTAATGAACGATTGGCCGAAAAAGTCAAGGCGCGTGTTCCAACAATCAACGCATCCACAAGTGCCGCAAAACCCCTGATTAATGGTAATTTGAAAATAGGTTTTTGGGCCCATGTATTAAGCTGAGTGTGCGAAACCTCGATCTCGCCATTCGGCAGCCTCACAGCAATAGCACTCTCACGTGGTCCACGCATCATAACCCCTTCGATAACAGCTTGACCGCCGTATTGGACCGGTTTACCCATCCTTCGTCCCCCTCTATTATATCGAGGCGTGATGCGCAAAGTTCAGGTTCAAAGTATTAATTCTATGCCCGCCGTACGAAGATTATAGCCGGGCGCACGCTTCAAATTTGGCATTTCGAACCTAGCTTTTTCGAACCTCGCGCATTTCCAGTAAGCATTTACGCAAAAAGCAGAGCTTGCGCTCTGCTTTTTCACTAGCAACGACCGCAGGTCGTTGTTTACATCCCGTATCTCCTCTTAAACCGATCAACCCGACCGCCGGAATCGACAAATCGCTGTACCCCGGTATAGAAAGGATGGCATTTTGAACAGATTTCGACTTTAATGTCTTTTCTTGTGCTTCCGGTGGGAATAACTTGGCCGCAAGCACATGTTACTGTGGTTTGATAATATTTTGGATGAATTTTTTCTTTCATTTTCTTCAACTTCTTTCCCTTTTGGATCAAGGCGCAATCTGCCACACCTAATCAATTCCAGTTAACTATGATAGTTTAGCACATCTATCATTATTTGGTCAAGCTCCTCTGTCAAGATTCAAGTTATTAAAATGTTATGTTATATCCTGTACTCTGGTCACAGCATCAGCAACAACCCTTTATAGCATAATCCGGTTTCTTGTCAAAGCGATGGTGTGCTTCAATAAAACGAACCGTCCCCGTTTTTCCTCTAATAACAACGCTGTGCGTAAAAGCCCCTCCGGACGTAAAAGTTACACCGCGCAACAAGGAGCCTTCAGTTATCCCGGTTGCTGCGAAAAAAACGTCATCCGCACTTACCAGGTCATCCATCGTTAATAACTTCTGGACATCATTAATTCCCAAGGCTTTAGCCCGCGCGATGTCCTCGTCGTCTTCCGGCCAAAGGCGACCTTGCATTTCCCCTCCCATACAACGCAGGGCTGCGGCGGCCAGGACACCTTCCGGTGCGCCGCCAATTCCAAGCATCATATCAACTCCCGAATTATCAAACGTACATGCCACAGCAGGGGAAATGTCCCCATCAGTAATAAGACGAACCCGCGCTCCGGTAGCACGTACATCAGAAATCAGTTTCTGATGGCGTGGGCGATCTAAAATAACAACTGTGATGTCTTTGGCCTTTTTCCCTAATGCTTTAGCCACATTGGCAATGTTTTCCCGTACAGGTGCCTCTAAACTGATCTTTCCTGCAGCAGCAGGGCCAACCGCAATCTTATCCATATACATATCCGGAGCATGCAGTAAGCAACCGCGCTTGGCAACCGCCACAGTAGCAATCGCACCCGGTACCCCATTTGCACAACTATTGGTTCCCTCTAAGGGATCAACTGCAACATCCAATTCGGGACTATCTCCATCGCCGAGACGTTCCCCTATGTAAAGCATCGGAGCCTCGTCCATTTCCCCTTCCCCAATCACAACAGTACCCTTCATGTGTATTGTGTTAAAGACTGCCCGCATTGCTTCAACAGCTGCATTATCAGCAGCAATCTTATCCCCCAGGCCTACCCAGCGCGCAGAAGCCAGCGCTGCGGCTTCTGTCACTCTGGCAAATTCCATCGTCAGTTCTCTTTCCATCTTTCTTTCCATTTCTCTTTCCTCCTAATCCCGTATACACTTTTCCCGTAGTCACTATAGTCTTAAACGAATGCACGCATTTATTAATATGTCATCACATTAGTGATAATAACTTTATTGTGACATACTTTTAGCGCATTTTCAATTGTAATTAGAGCATTATTTCTATTCTTCGCATGGATTTCGACCTAAATCGGCATGGCTGCGGGCAGACCGAAAAAAATTAGCATTCACTTATCTTACTTTGGATAAGTAAATGCTAATTTTTTGATATCATGTCTGTAATTTTAACTAAAGCTTCTTCCAATCGGCTAAAAACTTTTCAATTCCGGCATCGGTCAAAGGGTGATGAAATAACTGCCTTAAGACGCTGAAGGGGACAGTTGCATAATCTGCTCCAATTTTAGCAGCTTCCGTGACATGAACAGGGTTTCGAATACTTGCCGCAATAATTTTCGTCTTAAGATCATGGACTTGGAAAATCTCGCAAATATCCTCCAGCAAGTAAAGCCCATTTTCACTGATGTCATCCAGACGACCGAGGAATGGGCTAACATAAGTGGCACCCGCTCGTGCGGCCAACAGAGCTTGGTTAGCGGTAAAGATAAGTGTTACATTCGTCTTGATTTTATCTGCACTTAAAGCCTTTACTGCTTTGAGTCCGGCTTCTGTCATTGGTATCTTGACCACAATATTCTCATGGATTGCGGCCAAGACCTTTGCCTCCTGCTGCATCCCCTCATGCTCAAGGGCAATTACTTCTGCGCTTATCGGTCCATCTACAATCCCTGTCACCGTGTTAAGGAGTTCATGAAAGTCTCTGCCTTCCTTAGCCACTAAACTAGGATTAGTTGTAAGACCGGAAATCACACCCATATCCCAAGCTTGTTTTATTTCATCAATATTAGCTGAGTCTAAAAAAAACTCCATAATGTTACCTTCTTTCTAACATCCATACCCCGCGTTTCTTATCTTTCTATATAGGTATTCTTAAGCCTTCCCGTTACTCCCGAAAATTCTTATTTTCTCGCGTATGATTGCCGTTGCAGCTTCCCTGGCCGGCCCTAACATTTTACGCGGATCAATTTCTCCGGGGTTTTCTTCGAGTACCTGACGAGCAGCCCTCACAAACGCCTCACGGATATTTGTATCGATATTCACTTTGCAAACCCCCAGCGAAATCGCTTTACGCAGCGCATCATCCGGCACTCCGGATGAGCCGTGTAATACAATCGGAGTCGAAATCCGTTCGCGTATTTTCGCTAAGCGTGCAAAGTCCAGTTCCGGCTTCCCTTTGTATTGACCATGAGCTGTTCCAATGGCAATTGCTAAAGCATCCACTTTTGTTGCTTGCACAAAGTACTCGGCTTCAGCCGGATCAGTAAACATGGCTTCACGGTCATGGACAGTGATGTCATCTTCTGTTCCGCCTATTCTACCCAATTCGGCCTCGATTGAAATACCCAGCGGCCGAACAGCTTCAATTACTTTATTGGTCAAGGCAATATTATCCTCCAACGGATATTTTGATCCGTCAATCATCACGGATGAAAATCCGTTGCGCACACATTGCATGACCTGAGCAAAACTTGTCCCATGATCCAGATGCAGGGCAATCGGAACACTTGCTTTTTCAACCGCTAATTTCGTCAAAGCCACTATGTATTCAATTCCTGCATATTTCATGGCTCCTTGGCTGGCCTGAATAATAACCGGCGCCCGCTCGGCTTCTGCCGCAGCGACAATTGCCTGGATAATCTCCATATTGTTGCAGTTAAAAGCACCTATCGCATAATGTTCATTTTGTGCTTTTTCTAATAACTTGATCATCGATACTAACGCCATTTGTTGCCTCCTCATTAGTGGTCGATAGGTGGTGTTGAACCCGCAGGGGATTGTTTATATGCCAAGTTTTATTCTCTTCCAGATAGATCGAATTTATTCCTTCGATTTGCCGCGCATTATCTGTACTGTCGGCATAAATTACTCCTACTGCTTCACAGAATTCACAATAAAGTTCGATGTGATCCGGTAACAAGTCAAAGGATAAATGATGATTTCCACAAGCGCAGCCTAAATTTCCTTGCTTAGCCAGACTATGCAGATAGTCCAAGATACTTAGCATCGCTTCAGGATTTTCGAAATCTTCTACATAACCAATCTCTCCCGCCAATTCTCTAATGGATTTTTCACGGTCATGACAAGCCTGCGTGACTTTCTGTTTAGGCCCAATGTATCCGACAGAAGCCTCCACGGCAGGACAAATAAGTGGCACAGCATCATTTCCCCATATAACCTGCCGGTTTAATCTTAAATAATGGGTCTCCCCACAGTATACACAAGAATATGCGAAGTAAAACTGTTTATGGTTACTGCTGGTTACAGACATAAGCTGAAAACCGCATCCACAAAGCAGATTCTTACGTCCTCTCCTGGAAAATGCAAAGAGAGAAAGCGCGTGGAATTCTAGCTCCCCGCATTGGGAACATTGAATAGCGATCGATGTATTTGTTGTTAGAATCATAATTCCCACCTCTTCCTACGCTTATACTTCGTCACGTCGGAAGATTTTCCTGCCTCTAATGACTAACAAATGAGAATATACATATTGTATAGGTTAAAATTAATTTTCAATTGGAAAAAAATCCTCGCAATGCGGAAAAGGTACAAATTTCCGGAATAATGTCTATAAAATTTTATTCACCTTTTCTTTCAGTTCAAATAAATCGAATGGCTTACCCAAATAGTGGAGAATCCCAAGGTCCTTTGCTTGTCCCATATTCTGAGTATCCCCATAGGCGGTCATCATAATTACACCGACATGACGGTCTATTTCACGAATTTTCTCCAATGTCTCAATCCCATTCATTCCCGGCATTTTCATGTCCATCAAGATAAGATCCGGTTCAAAGGAAGTAAGTAACTGAAGTGCTTCCACTCCATTAGCTGCCATTTCCACTTCATGTTGATCTTCCCTGAAAGCCTCATAGAGAAGTCTGCGTACACCTAATTGGTCATCTACGACAAGAATTTTACCCATATAAAAACATCCCTTTCCTATTGTGTTTGATATGTTTCCAATTATGTATGGTTCCGAACATTTCATCCGGGTATAAATATTCATGGTAAGTCACTAGCGTTGCATAAAGATTGAGTAAAAGAGTAAAGACGTAATCATCATAGACCAATTTACTTTATGCTACAGATATGTAATTATATGTTAAGGGGTTTTCTCCCTTGGTGGCTAAAAGGACTAG
>JBMNTM010000047.1:0-10926 GCA_050945735.1 Desulfosporosinus sp. | reverse complement strand
ACGCATTTTCAAAATCTTCTGCAGAACAAGGGTATTGAAGGAGCGTTATTGGTGCAGCGGGCGGATACTTTGTATTTTTCAGGCACAGCCCAGAATGTTCATGTCTATATTCCCGGGGAGGGAAAGCCGATTGTTCTTGCCCGTCGGGATTTTCGCAGAGCCCAGTCAGACAGTTCATGGGATGTTATTCAGATGCGGGGCAGGTCCGGGATCCCAGAGTATATACAGGAAACAGGGCTGCCCTTACCGGAAATATTAGGCCTGGAACTGGATGTTCTTCCGGTTAATCAATTTGAACGTATTCGTCAAATATTTCCGCACGCTAAGTTGGTGGATGTTTCCAGAGAGGTCCGCTTACAACGGGCAGTAAAGTCACAGTGGGAATTAGCGCGCCAGCAAGAAAGTGCCCAAATTCAAACTTTATTATTAGAGTATGCCAAAGAAGTAATTTATGCGGGTATGACAGAGATTGAGCTGGAGGGGTTATTATTCAGCAAGGCACGGCTGCTTGGACACGGCGGCTATATACGGATGCGCGCCTTTAACTCTGAATCCCGTGGGGGCGCCATCACCTCCGGAGCCAGGGCAGCAGTAGCAAGCTTTTTTGATGGGCCGGTCACCGGGCAAGGCATCTCTATTGCGCATCCTGCCGGTGCATCAATGGCTCAGATTCAGAGAGGTGAGCCGATCAGTGTGGATATCGGAACCGTAGTACATGGCTATCAGATTGATCAAACCCGAATCCTGAGTATCGGTCCATTATCAGAGGAACTGGTCACCGTCTATGAGGTGGCAAAAAAGGTCGAAGAATTAATCATGCGGGCCTTAATTCCCGGGCGGTTGGCCGGCGATGTTTATAAAGAAACCCTGACCTGGATTCGTGAGAATACACCTTATGAAGAAAACTTTATGGGCTATGGGCCAAGCAGGGTAAGTTTTGTCGGACACGGGGTGGGACTTGATCTGGATGAACTGCCGACCATTAGTAGAGGATCTCAAGAAGTATTAAAATCTGGAATGGTCCTGGCAATCGAACCGAAATTTGTTTTTCCCGGTATTGGGGCTGTAGGGATCGAAGATACAGTTGTGATCACAGATGAAGCCGGTGCTAAATATATATCGACAAGTCCGCAGGAATTAATCATTATTTAGAAGCAATTGCAGAAATAATGGCGACATTCGAGTTAAAAATCCCTGCTGAATGAGGCAGGGATTTTTTCATTGGGAGCGAATCAATAGAAAAGCGGTTAAGTACTCAGAATTAAGTACAAACTAAAAATAGTATCAGTCAACACATGGAGGCACACATGAAGGTAACTAATCTTTGGCTTAGTCCGGAAGAACTTAAA
Source organism: Desulfosporosinus sp. (assembly GCA_050945735.1). GTDB lineage: Bacteria > Bacillota > Desulfitobacteriia > Desulfitobacteriales > Desulfitobacteriaceae > Desulfosporosinus. The sequence continues at coordinate 9,577 of JBMNTM010000047.1, read as the reverse complement.
CTGATGCTTCAAGGTTCATTGCAATGGAGCGATGTGGCTTCTCGGGTAACCGTCTCTAAAAACGGGATCCGAAAGTTGGATGATACTATCTTTGCCAAGAAAGCAGCTCCCAAACAAGAGGTGCCACCAGAGGATAATCCACCGGATAATCAACTAATGGGAAAAGGTAAGCCTTATCGGAAGCTGGAAGGACAGCCGGTTATCTGGTTGCTGGGAAGTGTTGGCCTTTTGACATTATCTTCTTGGTTTTACTTTGTTATCTCTGGAAAATAGCCGTTATTCTCCCGTTACAAAAGAATAAAGAAGGGGGCAAGTCAGAGATTTGCCCCTTTGTTCTTAATATTTTTAAATCTTTTGCAAAATAATATAAAAATGGGTATGATATTATTAAAAGGTCAGATAAGGTCAAGGTATTAAATGGAAAAGAATAATTACAAGATTAGCAAACAAGGAGCACATCAACAATGGGAAACCTTGCGGATCGGATTGAAGAATATTTGAAGCAAATTTTAGAACAAACACCGGAAGGGTACATCGTTTTGCAGCGCAGTGAGCTTGCCTATGAGTTTTCCTGTGTCCCGTCTCAAATCAATTATGTCCTGGATACTCGTTTTACAGTGGAACGGGGCTACCTGGTGGAGAGTCGGCGGGGAGGCGGCGGGTATCTGCGAATTATCCGTTTAGGACTGGGCCTGGATGGGAAGTCTCAACAGGTAATACAGCAATTAGTAGGAGAGCAGCTTTCCCGGGAGCGTTCAAATATTCTGGTGGATCGTTTAGTGGACGAGGGATTGGTGACGACAAGGGAAGCAGCAATCATTAAGTGTGTGCTATCCGGAAATGATTTCGATGGAGAATTTAAAGGATGGGATGTACTGAGAGCAGAGCTGATGAAGAAAATTTTGACGACTCTCAGTCGAGACGATTTAGTATAACGCAAAGCGAAAAACCTGAAATACAAAACACAAAATACAAAGCACAAACACGAAGCACAAACACGAAGCACAAATACGAGACAAGACGCAAAGCACAAGACACGCAACGTGAAGATGTTACCTGCTATGAGATAGAAATACTTTCCTATAATAAACGAACCTTGGGGCTAAAATCTCGCGTTTCGGTTAAGAAAGGGTGAAGAAAATGAAGGGACGTTATACAGAGTGTGCAGAAAAAGTCTTAGCCATTGCCCATAATGAGGCTAAGCGGATGGGACATCAAGTTGTGGGGACGGAACATATTTTGCTGGGATTGATTCAGGAAAGCGAAGGCATTGCTGCTCAAGTTTTAGTTGAGTTGGGCTTAGATCTTCATAAAATTCGTAATCAAGTTGAACAAATATCCGAGTGGAATCTGCCCTATCACGGCGAGGTGGGGCTTACCCCCCGCGTTAAAAGGGTTTTGGAATTGGCAAATGAAGAGACACACCGTCAAGAGGTAAATTATATCGGTACGGAACATTTGCTTTTGGGGTTAATTATGGAAGGCGAAGGGATAGCTGCCAAAATTTTAGCTAATTTCAACGTCAGTCCGGACAAGGTATGGAAACAAGTAGTTAAACTTCTTGGCGGGGATTTGGATGAATCTGCCCTGCCGGCGTCAAATTCCATATCAGCTAAAAACTGCGGGCCTGCTAATACACCGGCCCTCAATGAGTTTGGGCGCGATCTGACAATGCAAGCGCGGGAACTCCGTCTTGATCCGGTAATCGGTCGGGAAAAAGAAATTGAACGGGTCATTCAGGTCCTCAGTCGCCGCACGAAAAATAATCCGGCACTGATCGGTGAGCCTGGTGTCGGTAAAACAGCCATTGCTGAGGGATTAGCGCAGAGGATAGTAAGTAATAAAGTGCCGGAAATATTGCTTAACAAACGGGTTATTACCTTAGACCTTTCGGCCATGGTGGCCGGCAGTAAATACCGCGGCGAATTTGAAGAGCGTTTAAAGAAAGTGATGGTGGAGATCCGTTTAGATAAAAACATCATTCTCTTTATTGATGAATTGCATACCCTAATCGGCGCAGGTGCTGCCGAAGGGGCTATCGATGCGGCGAACATTTTAAAACCTGCCCTGGCGAGAGGAGAGCTGCAATGCATCGGAGCGACTACCTTAGAAGAATACCGTAAATATATCGAGAAGGATTCGGCTCTGGAAAGACGTTTCCAACCCATAACAGTCGGTGAACCAACTATTCAGGAAGCGATTTTGATTCTACGCGGTTTACGGGATCGTTATGAAGCACATCATCGCGTGAAAATTAGCGATGAAGCAATTGAGGCTGCTGTCCGCCTGTCTGATCGGTATATTTCAGACCGCTTCTTACCGGATAAAGCCATCGACTTAATGGATGAGGCCGGATCGCGTGTCCGTCTTGCCACTTTTACCGTACCGCAGGAGCTAAAACAACTTGAGGAAGAAACTGATCGCTTAAAGAAAGAAAAAGAAGCTGCGGTTTCCAGCCAGAAGTTTGAAAAAGCTGCCCAAATACGTGATCAGGAACATAAACTGCGCTCCGAACTTGCCCAACAAAGAGAGGAATGGCAGAATAAGCGTAATAAAGAAAATGTCATGGTCACCCCGGACGATATTGCGCAGATTGTCGCAAGCTGGACGGGAGTACCTGTCAAGAAACTGGCTCAGGAAGAAAGTGACAGACTCTTACATCTGGAGGAGGATCTGCATCTGCGGCTTATTGGACAGGATGAGGCTGTTACTGCAGTAGCGCGCTCGGTTCGCCGTGCGCGGGCAGGGTTAAAAGATCCAAAGCGTCCGATTGGTTCTTTCATTTTTCTCGGACCAACCGGTGTAGGGAAAACGGAGCTAGGCCGCGCTTTGGCGGAGGCAATGTTCGGGGATGAAAAGGCTTTGATTCGCATAGATATGTCGGAATATATGGAGAAACACGCTGTTTCCAGGCTTGTAGGAGCACCTCCGGGCTATATTGGACATGATGAAGGCGGTCAACTCACTGAGTCGGTCAGGCGTAAACCTTACAGTGTTGTCTTACTGGATGAGATCGAAAAAGCACATCCTGAGGTGTTTAATATTTTACTTCAAGTGCTTGAAGATGGACGGCTGACGGATACCAAAGGGAGGACCGTAGATTTTAGAAATACAGTAATCATCATGACCTCGAATGTAGGATCTTCCTTCCTCAGAAAGGAAACAATGGGGTTTATCGTTCAAAAAGATGCGAAAACGGATTATAAGAATATGCATAGCTATGTGATGGAAAAGCTAAAACGTACTTTTCGTCCGGAGTTTTTGAATCGTGTTGACGAGCTTGTGGTCTTTCATGCCCTGCAAGAGGAACACTTGGAAAAAATAACGGAAATATTAATGAATCAGGTAAGCCTTCGCTTACTGGAACAAGACCTAAAGCTTCAGATTGAGAAGAGTGCCATTCAACTAATTGCCAAAGAAGGCAATGATCCGATTTTTGGAGCACGTCCCCTTCGGCGGGCAATACAACGCTTAATTGAAGATCCTTTATCGGAAAAGATCCTGGAAGGCAAATTTAAAGCCGGAGACCGGATTAGGGTGAACGCAGAAAATGGTAAAATGAAGTTCACAAAAATGAGATTGGTTAAGAAGTAAGCCAATTACTCTTTGACATTAATAGTTGCACCATGTATAATAAAATTAATAAAATATGTTTAAAACTCGAAGAATGTAAAGAATAGCGTCTATAAACCGTTCAGAGAGAAAGGTTAATAGCTGGGAGACCTTTTCGGAAACACGCTATGGTCGTGCAGGAGGGGCAGAGGGGAATAAAGTACTCTCTGACGGTAAAGCCCGTTAGCTATAATGAGTGCTGAGAGACAATTGTATCTCAGAATAAAGGTGGTACCACGAAAGCTTTTCGTCCTTTAACAGGATGGAAAGCTTTTTAGCTACTATAATGGAAGGAGTTCAGGAATTATAATGCCAAAAAACAAGGGAAAAACAGAGAAGTTAGAAATGGCTAAGACATATGATCATAGCCAGGTGGAGGGGAAACTGTATCGTTTTTGGGAGGAAAGTGGGTTTTTTCATGCTGATGTCCACAAGGACCAACCGGCTTTCAGTATTGTGATGCCTCCTCCGAACGTTACGGGAGCACTTCACCTTGGACATGCTATGGATAGCACTATTCAAGATATTTTGACGCGCTTTAAACGAATGCAGGGTTACAATATGCTTTGGTTACCCGGGACCGATCACGCGGGAATAGCAACGCAATCGAGAGTAGAAGAGCAGTTAGCCAAAGAAGGAACAAATCGTACTGCGCTGGGACGAGAAACTTTTGTCGAACGGGTCTGGGATTGGAAAAGGCAGTATGGCGGACGCATTACGCAGCAGTTACGCCGCATAGGGGCGTCATGTGATTGGGCGCGTGAGCGCTTCACAATGGACGAAGGGTGTTCGAAAGCTGTACTGCAAGCTTTCGTAACCCTTTATAATAAAGGGTTGATCTATCGGGGAAATTACGTTATCAATTGGTGCCCCAAATGTCATACTACTATTTCCGATATTGAAGTCGAACACGTTGATAGTGAAGGGAGTTTATATCACCTGCGTTACCCAGTAATTGACAGTGACGAGGTTCTCGTTGTGGCAACTACCCGGCCGGAAACCATGTTTGGGGATACGGCCGTAGCGGTACATCCGGACGATGAGCGGTATCGTCATCTAGTTGGAAAAAAAGTGCTCCTTCCCCTTACCGAGCGGGAAATCCCCATTATCGCTGATGCCTATGTCGAGCGGGAGTTTGGGACCGGTGCCTTGAAAATTACCCCGGCGCATGACTTGAACGACTTTGAAATTGGGTTACGCCATAATTTGCCTCAGATTGTTGTCTTGGATAGGGAAGCCAGGATGAATGAAAATACTGGCAAATATTTGGGGATGGATCGTTTTGAGGCACGTAAGGCTGTTGTGCAGGAACTAAAAGATAAAGGGTTCCTTCTTAAAATCGAACCATATGAAAATGCCCTTGGCGTATGTTATCGCTGCACCAGTGTCATTGAACCAATGGTCAGTAAGCAGTGGTTCGTAAAAATGGAACCTTTGGCTCAGCCTGCTATAGAAGTGGTCAAGGATGGCCGTTTGCAATTTGTTCCGGAACGGTTTGCAAAAATTTATCTGGGCTGGATGGAAAACATTCGCGATTGGTGTATTTCCCGCCAATTATGGTGGGGGCATCGTATTCCGGTCTGGTATTGCGAGCATTGCGGTCAGGAGATCTGTGCCGATCACGATCCCACAGCTTGCCCTGCATGTGGAGATGAGCACCTACAGCAAGATCCTGATGTCCTGGATACTTGGTTTTCTTCCGGCCTGTGGCCTTTTTCCACCCTCGGTTGGCCAGAAAAAACGCCCGACCTGGAGAAGTTTTACCCGACGTCTGTGTTGGTAACCGGCAGGGATATCATTTTCTTTTGGGTGGCCCGCATGATATTTATGGCGCTGGAATTTATGAAGGAAGTGCCTTTCCGGCAAGTGATGATTCATGGGCTGGTACTGGATGCCCAGGGCCGGAAAATGAGTAAATCCCTTGGTAACGGCGTGGACCCGATTGAAGTAATCGATAAGTACGGGGCTGACACCTTGCGCTTCATGATGATCACGGGTAATACACCGGGCAATGATCTGCGCTTTCATCCGGAACGGCTGGAGGCAACACGCAATTTTTCCAATAAAATTTGGAATGCTTCGCGTTATGTGCGCCTAAATCTTACAGACTATGAGGAAGGGCCCCGCGGGGAGCTTACTTTGGCGGATCGCTGGATTCTTAGCCGCTTTGCTTCGCTAGCAGAGAAGGAAACGGAAGCTTTGGAACACTATGATCTTGGAGAAGGCGCCCGCATGCTCTATGAGTTTATCTGGAATGAATTCTGTGATTGGTATATCGAGCTCACAAAGCCGCGCCTATATAATAAGGAAGATAGATTAGCCCGGCATACTGCCCAATCCGTATTACTCGAAGTTCTCGAAGGAACCCTGCGCCTCCTGCATCCGTATATGCCGTTTCTTACCGAAGAAATCTGGCAAAACCTCCCCGTACAGGGTGATAGTATTATGATGCAGTCGTGGCCGGAAAGTAAGGGTTATCAAGACTTAACGGCTGAGAATAATATGACGCTGCTCATGGAGGTCATTAAGGCAATCCGCAATATCCGAGCGGAGATGAAAGTGGCTCCTGCTCAAAAAATAGAGATTTTAATCCTTGCTCCTGATGCAACTAAACGCACAGTGCTTGAGACAGGAAAGGCAGATATCTTGAAATTGTCCGGCGGGGCAAGCTTGGAATTATTTGAAACCCTGGCCGAGAAACCGAAACTGGCAGCTAGTGCAGTGCGTGAGGGTGTGGAGATCTATCTCCCCTTAAAAGGGCTGATGGATCTGGATAAAGAAGTCACCCGTCTGGAAAAGGAGATTTCCCAGGCTGCCCAGGAGCAACGCGGTTTGGAAGCGAAACTAAGTAACCCCGGATTCACCGGCAAGGCACCGGCACATGTAGTGGCTAAAGAGCGGGAAAGACTGGAAGGAATTGTGGCGCGCACTGCCGCCTTGGAGAAACGCCTTAATGAACTAAAGCTTCACCTATAGGCTTAGTTTAGAACGAACCTGGTTTTAAATCTTTTCTGATTCCCGGGAAATCCAATTAGGATCCCTACTTCAGACCCATTATAAGCAACTTTCTCTTAGAGCCAACAGCGAAAGACAAAAGCGGGGGGAAACGGGTATGTTGCTTAACCAGCTGGAAAAGGACTATCAAGAGAGTTTAGAATACCTCGTCAACCTCACGACATTTGGGATTAATTTTGGGTTGGAGCGTATGCGGGAACTTTTAAAGCGCTTGGGAAACCCGGAAAAAGCCCTGCGTGTAGTGCATGTGGGCGGGACAAACGGTAAGGGTTCAACAACAGTGATGATCGCCCGTATTTTGCAGGCAGCCGGATATAAGGTTGGGGTCTTTACGTCACCCCATTTGCATGATTGGCGCGAGCGTATCGTTATCAATAGCCGGATGATACCCAAGGAAAAAGTCATTCAGGCAATCAGGCGTGTACGCCCGCATATGACAGCAATGGTTGCCGAAGGATTTGAGCATCCGACGGAGTTTGAGGTTACTACTGTGCTGGCCTTACTCTATTTCGCTGAGGAAAACGTCGACTTTGCTTTGCTGGAAGTTGGACTGGGGGGAGCAATTGATTCAACGAATGTTGTTTCTCCCCTGATCTCCGTGATTACGAACGTTGGCCTGGATCACATGGACTATTTGGGAAATGATCTACTCTCTATTGCCCAGGTGAAAGCGGGAATTATTAAATCAAACTCGGTTCTCGTCACGGCATCGGAAAATCCGGACGTGCTTAACCTGTTTCGGGCCAAAGCAAAAGCACTTGGTGTGCCGTTTTGGTTAGTGGGAGAAGAGGTCCGGTGGGAGAGTACGCGGAGCGGCGAGCGGGAACAGGAATTTAATCTCCAAGGTTTAAACGCATCCTATTCGAAGCTGCGCCTCAACTTAAGCGGATTCCACCAACTACGCAATGCAGCAACAGCAGTGACAGTTTGTGAAATACTGCAGTCCAAGTACGGAGCAAATATTTCTTCTGAGGCAGTTTACGCCGGATTAGGCGCAGTAAAACTGCCGGGACGTCTGGAGCTGCTTTCCGAAAAGCCAAAAATTCTTTTAGATGGAGCACATAATCCGGACGGAGCGCGGGCCTTGGTGGCTGCACTTTCACTTTATACACGGGATCACCTGATCGTTTGTTTAGGGATGTTGGCAGACAAAGAACGGGAAAAGGTTGTCAAGCTGCTCGTGCCTTTGGCGGATGAAATCATCATTACTCGTCCAAATTCACCACGGGCAGGGGATTGGAGAACCTTGGGAGATATGGCAAAACAACATGGGCCTCCGGTAACATGCATTGAAGATCCAAAAGAAGCAGTAATTTTTGCTCTCTCCCGTCTTAACGGAAATGACATGCTCTGCGTAACCGGTTCAATTTATATGTTGGCAGATGCCCGCCAAGCTTTGATAGATGAATTGCAGTTACAAGAATTAAAATGCTTCAAGGGTTTAACACACTAAAAACTTTTTGAAACGTTGTCTTAGAGTTAACACATTTCTTTTGGATTTGATATAATACTCCATGGAAGAAACCAAACCATCCCTAATGTATGTATTTCTTTAAGAAAGTTGCGAAATCATTCGCCTAGGCTTTTTTGTGTATGCCCAAGAAAAATTATAGGGTGGGGGCTATTTTCATGTTTGGTATATCGCTAAAAGAAGACAAATTTTATCTTCTTTTTACTAAAAGTACCGAAATCATTATTAAATCAGTAAACAGGCTTCAGGAAATTATGCAGCAAGATTGTGTATCAGCGGAAGACACTGCTCAAATGACTCGTTTTGAACATGAAGCAGACGGAGTTACTACGCAGATCCTGGATCGGCTTAATTCTACGTTCATTACCCCGTTGGATCGGGAAGATATTTATAAACTAGCCCAAGTCCTGGACGATATTGTTGACCTCGCCGATGGAATTGTTGAACGCATGCATATTTACCGTACAGTTAAACCATCGCAGGGGACACAGGAACTCACCCATTTGGTGGGTTTGGCAGCTGAGCAGATTCAAATCGCCTTCTCCGGGTTGGTGAACATCCATTATCAAAAAAATAAAATTTTGGCTGCAACTGAAAAGATCTATCACCTGGAAGCTGCAGGGGACAGGCTTTACCGTCAAGAAGTAGCGCGTTTGTTCGAATATGAGAAAGACCCTATTGAGGTAATCAAATGGAAAGAGATCCTGGAACAAATCGAAACCACGTTAGATCACTGTGAATCCATTGCCGATCTTTTCAAAAGCGTGGTATTAAAGTATGACTAGTGTACTTGTGATGTTAATCATTGTGGTTGTTTTAGCCCTGGTTTTCGATTACATCAATGGATTTCATGATACCGCCAATGCCATTGCAATTAGTGTTTCGACAAGGGCTATATCACCAAAAAATGCTGTGATGCTGGCAGCTGTATTAAATCTTTTCGGGGCTCTCTATAGTACCGGAGTTGCTCAAACCATTGCCAGAGACATTGTTTCGCCGACATTGGCGACTCAAGAGGTCGTAATTGCTGCCTTAATGAGCGCGATTATCTGGAACCTGGTTACTTGGTATTATGGTATCCCAAGTAGTTCTTCACATGCAATTATTGGTGGCATGGCCGGAGCAGCAGTTGCTAAAGCGGGCTTAAATGTCTTGCAGTGGTATGGTTTAGCGAAAATTATCGCAGCACTTATTCTATCCCCCATAGCAGGGATAGTGTTGGGCTTTATCATTATGAGGATAATGTATTTGATTTTTGGTAACTCCTCTCGTTCCCGTATTAATTACTTCTTCAGGAAAGCGCAATTATTGGCTGTCGGAATGTTATCCTTTACCCACGGCTCCAATGATGCTCAAAAATCGATGGGAATAATCACTATGGCCCTCATAGCAGGAGGAATGCAAGCTCAAACAAATCTCATCCCGCCAATGTGGGTAAAATTTGCTTGCGCCTTGGCAATGGCCGCAGGGACCGCTATG
>JBMNTM010000046.1:0-11081 GCA_050945735.1 Desulfosporosinus sp. | reverse complement strand
CGTATTGGGAATTCGAGGAGAAACACGGATTCCTGTGAAATGGATTGGGATTGGAGAAGCCATGGAAGACCTGAGACCTTTTATTCCCATGGATTTTGCAGCTGCCCTTTTTAGCCGTTCTGACGAAGAGGGGAAATTCTAATTTATTTTTATGCAATTATTGGGGGAACCGGATTTGAACATTTAACGTTGAACGAACAGCGTGTTATTGCGGTAGAAACTCCCTATGGTACGGTAGAACCCGTAGTTGGCAGACTTGCAGATAAAAAACTGATTTTTATCAGCCGACATGGACGTAATCACGCTACACCCCCCCATCTCGTGAATTACAGAGCTAATATTTGGGCACTGCGAAAGCTTGGTGTGCGAAAAATTTTTGCAACAGCTGCTGTTGGTTCTTTGTCCACGAATTTTCACTCCGGTGAGTTGGTACTTTTAGATCAGTTTATTGATTATACTAAAAGTCGTCCAATGACATTTTACGAAGGTGGGAAGCAGGGTGTACTTCATGTGGATATGACTGAACCCTATTGTTCTGATTTACGTCAGGTTATTATGAACGCTTCAGAGATACTTGGCTTGGCGCTTAAGAATGGAGCGTGTTATATTTGTACAGAAGGTCCGCGTTTTGAAACTCCTGCAGAGATACGAATGTTTCAGCACTTTGGGGCAGACTTGGTTGGCATGACGAACGTCCCTGAAGTTGTTTTGGCCCGGGAGCTGGGGATGTGTTATGCTGCCATCGGAATGGTCACTAATGAGGCTGCAGGGATAGCAGCCCATCCGTTAACTCATAGTGAAGTAATGGAAAGCATGCAGTCACTAGGAGTAAAGGTTGCCCGGCTCATACAAGGAAGTATTGAGTTATGTACTCCCGGTCAGAGTTGTCGATGTGCCTCATCAAATAGGGAAGTTGGAAAGTTTTAGAAAGGCAGTGTGACGATGAAATCGATTGAATGGCTAGGGAATTCCTTGCGAATATTGGATCAGAGCAAGCTTCCAGCAGATATTGTATATCAGGATGCGTTATCTTATAAGGATGTAGCAGAGGCTATTGAAAACATGAAAGTGCGTGGTGCACCTGTCATTGGAGTAGCAGCTGCGTATGGATTTGCGTTAGGAGCTCTGGAGTACCAAGGAGATATTGAGGGGCTGCCAAGTTATATGCGAGTTGTACAAGACAGACTCGAAGCGACTCGACCCACGGCAGTAAATTTGTTTTGGGCACTTCGGCGTATGGAAGATCGTTTGCGTGATTGCTGGGATGTCAAAGATATAGAAGAAATTCGACGGAATTTACTTGAAGAAGCGGATCATATTGCTGAGGATGACCGCCGGGTGAATCGTCTTATTGGGGAATATGGAGATGAGATTGTCCCAGAGAAAGCCAATATTTTAACGCATTGTAACGCCGGTATCTTAGCAACTGTTGAGTACGGTACGGCGCTTGGTGTTATTCGCAGAGCACACGAAGCAGGTAAAAATATTCATGTTTATGCCGATGAAACACGACCTCTATTACAAGGGGCTCGCCTAACTACCATGGAATGTTTGCAGGATAAGATTCCGGTAACGCTGATCGCAGATAATATGGCTGGATTTTTAATGCAACAAGGCAAAATTAACCTTGTGATTGTTGGAGCGGACAGAATTGCCGCCAATGGGGATACAGCGAACAAGATTGGGACTTACTCCTTAGCAGTCTTGGCACATGCACATGGGATTCCTTTTTATGTTGCAGCTCCAACATCGACCATTGATTTAAAAGTAGCAACTGGTCAAGAAATACCGATTGAAGAACGCCCTGAAAAAGAAATGCGGGAGTGCTTAGGGGTACAAGTTGCACCTCCAGAGGTCAATGTCTATAATCCGGCGTTTGATATCACCCCGGCAAAATATATTACCGGTATCATAACAGAAAAAGGAATTGTCGTCCTTCCTTATTCAGTGAACCTCCTGAAATTAATGGTGCGCTCCTAAACTTCTGAAAAAGCCTTTATATTATCACTAAACGAAGGGTGTGAAGAGTGGAACGATGTCAAAGACTCTAATACGAGCCATGGTCTTACCCATGACCGGACCAAATGTATTTTATCCCCAAGGAGAAATTGCTATTGAGAACGATCGGATTGTTTCGGTAGGGGTATCTGGCTCTGTTCCTGCAGGGTTTATTCCCGACCGCGTTCTGGAATTACCTAATGATGTGGCTATGCCGGGTTTAGTTAACACGCATACTCACGCAGCTATGACGTTACTCAGGAGCTATGCAGATGATCTGCCACTAATGCCTTGGCTTAAGGAGAAAGTATGGCCTTTCGAAGATAAATTGACAGCAGAGGACATTTATTGGGGAACAGCCTTGGCTCTTTGTGAAATGATCCGTTCTGGCACGACAACGATGCTCGACATGTATTTTTCAATGGATCAAGTTGCGGAGGCGGTACTCAAGACAGGGACACGTGCTGTCCTTTCACGCGGACTTATAGGGAAAAGTCCAAACGACAAGCGGGCTTTAGAAGAGAATATTGAATTATTCCAGCGTTATCACGGAGCTGGTAATGGACGAGTGAGCATTATGTTTGGCCCACATGCGCCTTACACATGTTCTGCGGAGTATCTTCGCAGCGTGAAAGCTGAGGCGGATCGACTGGGTGTTGGGATACATATTCATGTGGCAGAAACTAAAGATGAAATTGCGATTATTAGAGAGCAATACGGAAAAACACCTGTTCAGTGGCTTGATGAGCTCGGGATTTTTGGGGGACATGTAGTAGCTGCACACTGTGTTCATTTGACGACGGAAGATATGGATATCCTGGCTGACAGGCACGTCAGTGTCTCCCATAATGCCGAGAGTAACATGAAACTAAGTAGTGGAACCTCTCCTATAACTGAGTTGCGTGCTAAAGGCGTTGTCATAGGACTCGGAACGGACGGTGCGTCAAGTAATAACAATCTGGATCTTTTTGGCGAGATGCGCACAGCTGCATTTCAACAAAAACTACGGGTGGATTCGACTGTACTCCCAGCTTATGATGTATTAGAAATGGCAACGCTTGGCGGAGCTCAAACGCTCGGCCTTAAAGATGTTGGGATGCTCGCGCCAGGCTTTAAAGCGGATATAATTACAATAGACATGGATCAACCGCATTTCTATCCTCGTTTTTCCATTCCAGCCCATCTGGTTTATGTTGCGCATGCCGGAGACGTACGCACGGTGATGGTAGATGGCAAACTTCTCATGGAAGAACGGGAACTTTTGACTATAGAGGAAGGTAAGGCTTGTCAAGAAGCTGAAACTCGGGCTAAGCGAATTTCAGCAGAGTTAAGTAGTTAATATTTAACCTTGACAAACAGTCAATAGTAGTCTAAAATCCTCTTGTAAAGTGAAAGTGCTTTACAGGAGGGTTCAGGGTGGAAAAGCTTGCTAAAATGGCTCTCTTAGCAGATTTTTATGGTCCACTTCTTACGAAAAAGCAACGAAACGTATGGGATCTTCATTACCAACAGGATCTTTCTTTGACTGAAATCGCCGAAGTTGAACATATTAGCCGTCAAGCTATTCATGATTTGCTCAAACGAACAGAACGGATCCTTACGGAATACGAGGATAAATTAGGACTGGTTCATAGGTTCTTGATTGAACGTGATAAATTGGGGAAAGTGCAAGCCTTATTGCAGGATTTAAATGAGCAGGATTTTACCAACCGATCAGCACGGGAGAACCATCAACAAATTTGCGGCATGATTGATGAAATTTATGCCAATATTTTCAATGACTAATATCAGAAAGCAGAGGACAGAATTTAGAGGTTAGAAGCTGGAGTCTTCGCTTAACTGATCACTATAGTAAAGAACGTAGAATTCTAATTCCAAGTGGAATTAGAGAAGGTTATCAAGTAAAGGCAGGGAAAAGCATGTTTCAAGGATTAAGCGAAAAACTCCAAGAAACATTTAAACGGCTCAAAGGAAAAGGCAAGTTAAAGGAAGCAGATGTCAACGAAGCGATGCGTGAAGTTCGAGTTGCTTTATTGGAGGCAGATGTTAACTATAAAGTGGTCAGGGACTTTGTAGCCAAGGTTAAAGAACGCGCGATCGGGCAGGAAGTCTTGGAATCCCTTTCTCCAGCTCAATTTGTCATTAAAATTGTGCATGAAGAAATGATCAAACTTATGGGCAGTTCAACTGGTAAAATTGTTATAGCCTCAAAACCACCAACTGTCATCTTACTAATAGGTCTTCAAGGAGCAGGGAAGACTACCCATGCGGCAAAATTAGCCAAAATGCTAAAAAAACAAGGTAAGCATCCATTGTTGGTTGCCTGTGATATTTATCGTCCCGCTGCGATAAAGCAATTACATGTCTTGGGTGATCAATTGGAAGTGCCTGTGTTTTCTATGGGGCAAAAGGTTCCTGCGGAAATAGCCAAGGCGAGTATTAAGTACGCTAATGCGCATGGGCAAGATGTGGTGATTATTGATACGGCCGGACGTTTACATATTAACGAAGAGTTAATGACTGAACTCCAGGAAATAAAAGAAGCGGTGAAACCCCATGAGATTTTACTTGTAGTAGACGCAATGACAGGTCAGGATGCAGTTAATGTTGCGGAATCGTTTCACAAAGAATTGGGTCTTGATGGCATTATTCTCACAAAACTGGATGGAGATACTCGCGGTGGAGCTGCGCTATCAATCAAAGCAGTAACCGGGTGTACCGTTAAGTTTGCTGGAACGGGTGAAAAAATGGACGCTTTGGAACCCTTCCACCCGGATCGCATGGCCTCTAGGATTTTAGGGATGGGTGATGTTCTGACCTTAATTGAGAAAGCGCAAGAGTCTTTTGATGCAAAAAGAGCAAAAGAAATGGAACAAAAGCTGCTCAAACAAGAATTTACTCTTGATGACTTTCTGGAACAAATGCAGCAAATGAAAAAAATGGGCCCGCTTTCTTCAATCCTGGAAATGCTCCCAGGTAGTATAGGTAAACAATTAAAAGATGTTCAAATAGATGAAAAAGATACTTCTCGTATTGAGGCGATAATTCTCTCCATGACGAAAGAAGAACGTCGAAAACCAGTGATTATTAAAGATTCTCGTAAAAAAAGAATTGCTAAGGGTAGTGGAACATCTGTTCAAGATGTTGGACGTCTCCTAAAACAATTTGAACAAATGCAAAAGATGATGAAGCAATTTGCTAAGCCGGGTGGTCTGGGAATGTTCGGGATTGGTAAAAAAGGTAAAAAAGGCAAGAAAAGAAGCTTTATATGAGGAACTTGTGACAATGTGTTCCGAAAGAAGATTTTTGGTATAACAGGGCTAATTTGTGTTTCGTATGACATTTGAACCTTGGACTTCAGACTTTGAAATATGATTTAAATATAATTCTGATAAGGAGGTGAAAACATGGCTACCAAAATTCGTTTATGCCGTATTGGTGCGAAAAAAAATCCTTGCTATCGTATGGTTATTGCTGATACTAAAGCTCCTCCTGATGGGCGTTTCATTGAACAAATTGGATATTATGATCCAACGAAAAACCCTGCGGTTTTGAATATTGATGAGGAAAAGGCTATTAAATGGCTATCAACAGGAGCACAACCTTCAAATACTGCGAAGTCTTTGCTGAGCCACGCTGGTGTTTTAAGAAAATTCCACGAGTCCAAGAACAAAGTGTAAGTGAGAGGGGTGGTTCCTGTGAAGGAACTTGTAGAAATCCTCGCGAAAGCGCTTGTCGATTATTCTGATCAAGTCACTGTAACCCAGACTGAGACAGATAGAAGCGTTCATTTGCAGCTTACTGTCGCACCTGAAGATATGGGTAAAGTAATTGGAAAACAGGGAAAGATCGCGAATGCTATTCGTACGCTCGTTAAAGCGGCTGCCGTTAAAGATGGTCGCCGAGTTCATATGGACATTGACCAATAACGTTGAGAAGGGCTTAGTGCCTTTCTCAACGTTTCAAATATCAGGGGGCAAGGGTATGAATGACGTGCTAATCGGAGAAGTATTGCGTCCGCGGGGGATTAGAGGCGAATTGAAGATTTACCCGATAACAAATGATCCCGCACGATTTTTGAAGCTGCAGGAAGTTATTTTAAAGAAGGGGAAGATCAGAAAAAAAATTCAAATTATTAAAACCCGTGTTCACAGGAATTTCGTCTTTCTTACTCTTGAAGGAATTGAGAGTGAGGACCAGGCAAAAAAGTACCTTGGATGGCAAGTTGTGATTGATCGCTCAAAAGTTCCTCATCTGAAAGAAGGATGGTACTATTTTGAGTTAGAAGGAATGCAAGTTTATGAGGAAGGTGTCTTGTTAGGTACCTTGTCCCAAGTCCTGGAAACAGGAGCAAATGATGTCTATTTGGTCAAAGGGGATAAAGGCGAAATATGTATCCCAGCACTTAAAAGTGTTGTCCTGCATGTGGATGTTGAAGGTCGACGCATGGAGGTTAAACTTCCTCCGGGGCTTTAAGCGATTTTTCTTGTTCGTGTTACGTTGTTTTAACCATGCATATCTACGACCACTATTTTGGAGGGTTAAACATCGATGATACTATTTACCGTCTTAACATTATTTCCCGAAATGTTTGCACCTCTCCAGGAAAGCATCCTTAAACGTGCACAAGAAACAGGATTGGTTAAAATAAAGTTAGTGAATTTTCGAGATTATGCGACCAGTAAACACAAAAATGTAGATGATGTTTCCTATGGTGGGGGGGCTGGAATGCTCTTAAAGCCCGAACCGATCTTTGCGGCGATGCGAGATTTGCCTCGGCCTTGCGGTAGACGAAGGGTTATTCTGATGACTCCGCAAGGAGATGTGTTTCATCAGAAGAAAGCTAAAGTGTGGTCTGAGCAGGATGAACTGGTTTTTATATGTGGGCATTACGAGGGGTTTGATGAGCGAATCCGTGAGTTGGCCGATGAGGAGGTGTCCCTCGGAGACTATGTATTGACAGGTGGAGAACTGGCAGCGATGGTCATGATTGATGCTGTGGCGCGGCTTATTCCTGGAGTACTCGGAGAAGACGTTTCCGCCGCAGAGGATTCGCATACTATCAGATTACTGGAATATCCTCAATATACGCGGCCGGCTGATTTCGAAGGGCGGCTGGTTCCCGAAATTTTATTATCTGGTAATCATGCAATGATTAGGCGGTGGCGGAGAAAAGAGTCATTAAGGCGCACCTTTTTGCGCCGCCCGGATTTAATTAAGGCTGTCACATTTGAAATTGAAGATTATCCTTTATTAGAAGAACTTACACTTGAACACAAGGAAATTGCAGCGTGGCAATATTTATGGAAACATCTCTGTCCGCAACCCAAACGACGGCGGAAAATTTCGCCTAATCTTGAGGGGAAGCAGTAATCATGTGTTGGGAGGAACTCCATGGCAGACTTATATTTAGCATTAATTCATGCCCCTGTGTATAATAAGAATATGGAGACGGTAGCGACTTCAATCACAAATTTAGATCTTCATGATATTGCGCGTTGTTCTACAACCTATGGCTTAAAACGTTATTTTGTGGTTCATCCTGCTGAATCACAACGTCAATTGGCCAAACGCATAATGAGCTTTTGGCAGGATGGGTATGGAGCTGTTTATAATCCTGATCGTCAGGAGGCGTTTACACGGGTAAAGATTGTTGAGAACTTGACCGAAGTGTATGCAGAAATTGAAGCCGAACAAGGGGTAACTCCTATCAAAGTGGCGACGGATGCCCGAAAATATCCCAATACAATTACTTATGCACAGCTCCGTGAGGACATAGAAACTAAGGAAGTACCAATTCTATTGTTGTTTGGTACAGGTTGGGGACTGCTTAAAGAAAATGTGAGGTGGATGGATCGTATTCTGGAGCCAATCTATGGTCCCACAGAGTATAATCATCTATCTGTACGTTCTGCTGTAGCTATAATTTTAGACCGTTTATGTGGTCATTAAAAACGGGAAGTCTAAAATGTCTAATAAATTATTGCATAGCTAAATAGGTTATGATAATATTAATAAATTAAAAGGATGGTCCGCTCGCTGAATCAGTGTATGAACATCTAGAAAATGAGGAAGGAAGGAATTTTACATGGATTATATTCGCATGATTGAAGAAGAACAAATGAAAAAGGATCTTCCTCTCTTCCGTCCAGGGGATTCTGTACGCGTACATGTGCGAATTGTTGAAGGGACCCGTGAACGTATTCAAGTCTTTGAAGGACTTGTCATCGCAAAGAGAGGTGGCGGTCTAAGAGAGACTTTTACTGTTCGTCGTGTCTTCGCTGGAGTCGGAGTTGAACGTACTTTTCCTTTACATTCACCACGCTTGGATAAGATTGAGGTGACTCGCCGGGGTGTAGTTCGCCGGGCTAAGCTTTACTATATACGTGGACTTTCAGGTAAGGCTGCACGGATTAAGGATCGTCGTATTGTCTAAGAGGGCTGGAGCAATCCGGCTTCTTTTTTATTAGTGAATGTATACTCAAAGTCCTTTCTCGTCGTCACGGCTTCAGGGGCACTCGGCCATCCGTGGCCAGTGCCTTGCCACCCGTGGGTACGCTGCTAATCCCGAATGTCGGTTCGAGTTATGGGCTCCGGGATACTCGGTCATCGCATGGCTATTGTATTTTTATTGTTCTGTGGTGTATGCTCCAAGGATTCTTGTTCATACTAAAATGAGTAGTACAAGAGAGGAGCGAGACGATGGAACATCAGTATTCAAAAAGAAAATGGATTTTGGGTATAATTGGCCTGGTTATATTGAGCGGGGGCCTTCTTCGTTTGGGAGTATTGCAACCCTATTTGATCCGGCAACCTTCTATGGAACCCGGTTTGATTTCAGGAGATCGGATTATCGTAAATAAACTGGTTTATCGTGGCTGGGCTCCCGGCAGAGGAGACATTGTTGTGTTTGCTTTCCCGAAGGATTTAAAGCGAACCTTTGTCAAACGAATAATTGCAGTAGAGGGTGAAACTGTCGAACTTCGCGACAATGTAGTTTTGGTAAATGGAGAAGATATCGAAGAGCCCTATGTTAAACCCGGTGATTATCCTCCTTATGGTCCGGAAGTTGTTCCAGAGGGAAAGGTGTTTGTCTTAGGCGATAATCGTCGTGAGAGTGAAGACTCGCGTGAATGGGGGCTTCTTCCGAAAAGTTATCTTTTAGGAAAAGCTTGGTTGGTATACTATCCTTTTCAGCGGTTCAGGTTTCTTTAAAGAGGTGCAAGGAATGAAGATGCGAGGTTGATTATTAAGAGGGATATGTAATGAGTATTCAATGGTATCCGGGTCATATGTCAAAAACAAGACACTTGCTAATTGAGCAACTAAAATGGGTAGATGTGGTAATAGAACTTGCCGACGCTCGCATCCCGGCTAGTAGTCGTAATCCAATGCTCCATGAACTTTTTGGGACTAAACCACGATTATTACTCTTTAATAAAATGGATTTAGCAGATCCCGCTTGGACAGAAAAATGGCTTTCTTATCTAAGAAATACGAACCCTGTTTATGCAGTTAGCACAACCACAGGTCTTGGGATTAAGAAGATTGTACCAGAATTGGAACGCATGGTTTTACTCAAAGAAGTAAAACAAGCTGGAAAAGGTATTCGTACTCAAACCATTAAGGTGATGATTGTGGGGATTCCCAACATTGGTAAATCGTCTTTGATCAATAAATTAACAGGCGGAGCCCAAGCAAAAGTCGGTAATAAACCAGGTGTAACAAGGGGAAATCAATGGATCCGGATTCATAAGCGGGTTGAATTGTTAGATACACCAGGAATGTTATGGCCTAAGTTTGAAGTTCCGGAAGTTGGACGGAAGCTGGCTGCTCTGGGAGCTATAAAAGATGATGTTTTTGACATTGAAGAATTAGCTGTTTGGGTCATTGATTGGCTAAAATTACACTCCCCAAATTCTTTACTCCGTTATCAAGTTCCAGATGTAGAGGTTTCCTTAGAGAGTCTGGGACGAAAACGGGGGTGCATGATTCACGGCGGGCGAGTAGATACGCTAAAAGCTGCTCAGATTTTTCTGCGTGAATTTCGCACGGGACAACTTGGCCCAATAACAATGGATTATATCTGAGGGAACTCAGAATACGATTAACTGACTTTATTGTTAAAAAGATTAGCGGGCCTGGATCTTTTAATTGCAACGAAAATTAGTGAGAGAAGAGATGAAAAGTTGCTACCGTTATCACAGATGAATGTACGGGAAATTAAAGAAGCACTACTTAAAGACCCTTCCCAGCGAATGCTGAGCGCATGTCTGGAGGATCCGCGACAAGGGGTAAAGCAGCTTGCCGTGCGTTTGCGTAAATCGCAGCGAGCACAAGCTATGGACGAAGCTCGTATTCAGCAAATGCTTGTAGAGGAAAAGAAATTATGGCAGCAAGGATTCCTGTTGCTGGCAGGCATTGATGAAGCAGGGAGGGGACCTCTGGCCGGTCCGGTTGTTGCTGCAGCGTGTATTCTGCCGGTACAATTTGATTTGCCGGGTCTTAATGATTCTAAGATGCTGACTGAGTGTAAACGGGAAAAACTTTACGCTCAGATTCAAGAGCAAGCGATTGATTATGCGCTTGGAAGTGCTGAATCGGCGGAGATCGATGCTTTAAATATTTTCCAAGCGACTAGACTTGCTATGAAGAGAGCAATCGAAGGTTTGAAAGTTCTGCCGCATTATTTAATGATTGATGCCCTAAATCTCCCTGCTGTTAAGTTTCTTCAACTGTCACTTGTCGGGGGAGATAAAATAAGTGCGACAATCGCAGCGGCCTCGATTTTGGCAAAGGTGACTCGTGACCGTTTAATGGTTGAACTGGATACTCTATATCCGGATTATGGCTTTTCCAAAAATAAAGGGTACGGCACGAGGGAACATATGCAAGCCTTGCGGCAATTGGGACCATGCCCTCTTCATCGAAGAAGTTTTGCACCGGTGAAACAATTGTTTGCTACTTGTTAAAAATTTAACTCAACTTTCGCACCTCGGTTGTGCGAATAAAGCCTTGATATAACTGGGCAATTCGCCGATCCAGTTCTGTAGTTGACAAATCAATGCTTCATTATCTCTGGA
>JBMNTM010000045.1:0-11142 GCA_050945735.1 Desulfosporosinus sp. | reverse complement strand
ATTTTCAAAGTTCAACAATTGTTAGGCGAAATCTATTTTAAGAATAAAGAATATGACAAGTCTGTTAAAGTTTATGAAAAATGTCTAAGAATCAATCTCGGGGGAAAAGAAAAAGCAATGTCCTACTTTCAGGCAGCTGTTTCCTATCTGAAATTAAAAAATAATTATAAGGCTCAGGACTATTTAGAAAAATCAATGGTTGAATTTGAAAGGATTGGCAACAAGAGCGGGATAATAGATTGTTTAAGGTACAGAGCTGTTTTGTTTAAGAGTACAGGAAGGAAGGACCTGGCAATAATCGATTTGAGAAAATGCCTCGCCTTAACAGATAACGAGAATATTATCAAGGATATCAACCGTCAAATTGCAAATACATAACTGATTACATAATTATAACAGGCATGATAGGGTTTTCGAAACGAAAGGTTACCCTGCAAAAATTTAATCATGAAAAGTTTAGTCTTATCTAGGAAACCCAGATATGAACCACTGAAAAACGCAAATCGGCCGTGTTTTGGAGCATGGATTTAAGCTCTGGGTTTTAATGTATACTCATAGGAAAGATGACAAAGAATATTATAGTCATAGTATGGAAAGGGTGAGGGCGTGGCTGTTTATCATGCGGACGCCTTAGTGATTCGTAGTCGGGAATTTGGCGAGTCGGATCGAGTGCTCACGCTTTTTTCCCGGGAGATGGGGAAGCTGCAAGCGGTGGCAAAAGGGGTGCGTAAACCCAAAAGTCGCCAACGGGCCGGTGCTCAGTTGTTTACTTATGCGGATTTTCTGATTCATCGTGGAAAAACTTTGGATACGGTCAATCAGTGCAGCCCCAAGGAAAGTTTCCCGTGCCTTTGGTATGATCTTGAACGCTCATTTGCAGCTACAGGGATTGCGGAATTATTGGACATTACGACGATTCCGGGTCAGCCTAATCGGGAACTTTTTGAACTTACTTTGGCGTGTTTATTTCTTATGGAACAGTTTGACCCTTCCCTGGTGCTCAGTGCTTATGCCCTGCGGTTATTGACCTTGTTAGGATATCGTCCGCGTTTGGGAAAATGCGCTGAGTGCGGGGTTAATATAAATGGGGAGCGTTTGTTTTTTAGTTCGCAGGCGGGGGGAACGCTTTGTGGATCTTGCAGGGAGATTTATTCCGGGCGTTGGCTTCGGGCCGGTAGTGTTGCTTTCATGCGTCAATTGATGAGGGCAGAGATTACAAAAATCGATCGTTTGCGCTGGCCGGCCTGGATGCAGCGAGAAATTTTGGAGACTTTACGACTTTTTGTTGAGCAGAAATTCGAACGGCCCCTTAAATCCTGGCGGTTGGGGAGCACAAGTATTGTAAATCCGAAACGACATAGTAGCGGAAAGGAAGGAAAAGGAAATGGCTGAAGCGTTATGGTCTGAACTCGAAAAGTTGGACGTGTTGCGTGAACGGATGGGAATAGGATATGAGGAGGCGCGTACGGCCTTAGATTTGGCTCAGGGTGATGTAGTGAAGGCTTTGGACAATCTTGAGAGGGCGCGAAATGGAAACGGATATTGTTGTAATTTTATCGATCAAGGGCATGAAATATGGGATAGTGTCAAATCTGCGTTGACAACCTTTAGCCATAGTACGATCAGTCTGAAAAGAAATGAAAATACAATTGTAAGCCTATCGGCACCTTTGGGTTTGGCACTGGCGTACACGATTTGGCGGAAGCCAGGTTTAAGGATGTTGGCACTGGTTGGTGCAGTTGGCGCAGCTATGAATAATTTTGAGTTGGAAGTGGCTGCCAATGTGGAGACAGCATGTGAGGACGCGGCGGATAATCATGCGGAGTGTCAGGCATATTAAGGAAATCAGATTAAGGAAATCTGTTTGACACACCTTCTTTCTCCGCATATAATTATACCAATAATGTAACCTGGCCAGAGAGTTACTTGGCTTAATGAGCACATGGAAAGAAGAAATGCGAATGTGTGCGAGTGGGCCAATAAACTGACATGCGATGATGAGAAAGAAGTCCGCGAATCCTCTCTTTTAGCGAGTTCGGGTGGGTGGAAGCCGAATGGGAGCAACGGATGGGGTAGCTCTGAGCATACGTAACGAAGAGGATCCTTTAGGGGTCAAACAGGGTGGAACCGCGGGAACAAGCTCTCGTCCCTGTAGCTTTAAGCTACGGGGAGGGTGCTT
This sequence comes from Desulfosporosinus sp., assembly GCA_050945735.1. Classification (GTDB taxonomy): domain Bacteria; phylum Bacillota; class Desulfitobacteriia; order Desulfitobacteriales; family Desulfitobacteriaceae; genus Desulfosporosinus. The sequence continues at coordinate 8,963 of JBMNTM010000045.1, read as the reverse complement.
TTTTATGCTTTTAAGAATTAAAAGCAGGCATTAAACATAACGGTTTTATTCGGAAATAACTTATAAATAATATATTTATGTCTGGGAGGTTGACTATGAAGTTTCAAGACTTAATCCTTATCCTCAACAAATTTTGGGGAGAACAAGGGTGTATAATTGCCCAACCCTATGATCTGGAAAAAGGGGCCGGCACGATGAACCCAGCCACATTCCTGCGTGCCCTTGGTCCGGAACCCTGGAATGTGGCTTACGTTGAACCGTCACGCCGGCCAACCGATGGACGGTATGGTGAAAACCCCAATCGCTTACAGCACTATTTTCAATACCAAGTAATTCTTAAGCCTTCGCCGGACAATGTTCAGGAGCTTTACCTGCAAAGTCTCGAACATATGGGGATCAATCCTAAGGAGCACGATATTCGCTTCGTTGAAGATAACTGGGAGTCACCGACCCTCGGGGCTTGGGGGCTGGGCTGGGAAGTGTGGTTAGATGGCATGGAAGTTACCCAGTTTACTTATTTTCAACAGTGTGGGGGGATTGACTGCAAGCCGGTTTGTGCAGAAATCACCTATGGACTGGAGCGGCTGGCCATGTTCATACAAAATAAGGACAGTGTGTATGATATTGAGTGGGTAGGAGACATTACATATGGTGATATCTATCTCCAAAGTGAAATTGACTATTCGCATTACAACTTTGAAGTAGCGGATACTGAAGCACTGCAGATTTGGTTTGACATGTATGAGCGGGAGGTAAAGCGGGTCTTGGAAAAGGGCTTGGTGCTCCCGGCCTATGACTATGTATTGAAGTGCTCTCATACTTTTAACCTGCTTGATGCCCGCGGGGCAATAAGTGTCACGGAACGTACCAGTTATATTGCCCGGGTGCGCGTGCTCGCTCGCCTGTGTGCCCAGGCCTATGTGGAGCAACGGGAGAGGCTGGGATTCCCTTTATTAAAGACTGATTCAGTGAAAGAGGTGGAGTAGAATGGCGAAAGATTTTTTACTGGAAATTGGAACGGAAGAAATCCCGGCTAAATTCTTACCGGGGGCAATAACCCAGCTGAAGGAACAAGCACTGGTTCGATTGGCTGAATTGCGCTTACCCTTTACGGATTTAAAAATCTTCGCTACGCCGCGCCGTCTCGCACTTATTATCACAGGTTTGGCGGAAAAACAAAAAGATTTATCACTGGAAGTTAAGGGACCGGCTGTAAAAGCCGCCTACGATGCTTCTGGAGTCCCAACGAAAGCGGCCCAAGGTTTCGCAAGGGGGCAGGGTGTTTCGGTAGAAGACTTATTTGTTAAAGAACTGAATAAAGTACCATATGTGTATGCCCGCAAATCAGAAACCGGTCAGGAGACTGAGGTACTCCTGCCTCAGTTAGCAAAGGAGTTGATTACGGCCCTGCATTTTCCCAAGCCGATGCGCTGGGGGGATCTTGATTTCCATTTTGCCCGGCCGATTCGTTGGCTCGTTGCACTTTACGGGACGGAGGTCGTACCGTTTGAATTCGTCGGGTTAAAGTCCGGACGTGTCTCACGCGGTCACCGTACACTTGCAACCGAACCGGTTATCTTAGGCCAGCCGTCCGATTATCAGGAAGTATTACGTAAGGCCTTTGTGATTGTTGATCCGGATGAACGAAGGGCTGCGATCCAAGCACAAATTAAAGTTCTTGCCGAAAAAGTCGGGGGTGTAGTGCCTGAGGATAATGAACTGATGAATGAAGTGATCCATCTGCTCGAATATCCGACTGCTTTACTGGGAGAAGTAGCCCCCATGTACATGGACCTGCCGGAGGCAGTAATCACAACCCCGATGAAAGAGCATCAACGCTATTTTCCCGTCCGGGCCATAAACGGAAAACTCTTGCCTTATTTTATCACGGTGCGCAACGGAGATGCTTTGGCCATAGACAAAGTGAAAGCTGGCAATGAAAAGGTGTTGAAAGCCCGTTTGGAAGACGCGGCCTTTTATTATCGGGAAGATCAAAAGGTTCCCCTGGCCGAGTTGGTGCCTAAGTTGGAAAAAGTTGTATATCATGAGAAATTGGGAACGGTGAAACAACGCGTTGAGCGTTTGCGTAGCTTAGGGCGCTATATTGCAGCAAAACTCAAATTCGGAAAAGCCCAACAAGAAATAATTGACCGGACTGCTTTTTTGGCCAAAGCTGATCTGGTAACCTTAATGGTCTATGATTTTCCGGAACTGCAAGGAATCATGGGGGCAGATTACGCGCAGGTCAGCGGAGAGAAACCCGCGGTCTGTAAGGGGATATTAGAACACTATCAACCGCGCTTTGCGGGGGATGCCTTACCGGTGTCTGAAGCAGGGCGTGTGGTTAGCATTGCGGATAAACTGGACGCTATTGTCGGCGCATTCGGCATTGGGATTCAGCCCACCGGGTCCCAGGACCCTTATGCCCTGAGACGCCAGGCACAAGGGGTAGTAGGTATCCTATTAGATGCCAAATGGAATCTTTCCTTAACCGAACTGCTGCAGGAGGCCAACCGGGCTTTCCAGGTGCAGGGAATTTCCCTTAAGTTGAGTGAGGAGATATTTCCTCTTCTCCAGGATTTCTTTCAACAACGGTTGCGCTTTGTACTTCAGGAAGAAGGATTGCGTTATGATACTGTTATTGCGGCACTTGCTTCAGGAAGCGATCAGTTTTATCATGCAGCCTGTCGGGCGCGGGTACTTGCCGAAAAACGGGCAGAAGAGTCCTTTTCACTTTATGCCCAAGCTTATATCCGCTGTTTGAATCTGACAAAAAAAGCAGCGACGCAAGCTTTAAATCCATCTTTGCTGGTGGATGAGAGAGAAATAGCCCTTGTCAAGGCGATATCCTTAATTAGAGAGAGCTTTGATCAGGCAATGTCAAGCGGTGATTTTGCGGAAGCCTATAAGCTAGCCGGAAGACTTGTTCCGCTGATTGAAGCCCTCTTCCAAGCGGTTATGATTATGGCGGAGGATGCGGATCTGCGGGCTGCCCGGCTGGCTTTACTTAGTCAATGTGTCGGGATACTGGGTTGTCTCGGTGATCTGAGCGTTTTAGCCTAAGCTTAGGGCGCAGTTTTAGTGTAACGTATAAAAAGGTCTAATCTAGCCAAGAAATATTATATTATGATATAATTGATCATGTAATTGCTAATTAGTATGTCACATTAGGATGTGGAGAAGCATTAAAGAGGTGAAAAGGGTTGGAATGGACGGAGCGTCAACAGCGAATTGTGGATATCGTAAAAGAATCAGGTCCCATCACTGGTGAAAAGATTGCGGCAAAGCTGGATTTGACGCGGGCTACTCTCCGCCCGGATTTAACCGTTTTAACGATGTTCGGGGTACTTGAGGCCAGACCACGTGTCGGGTATTCTTATCGGAAAAACGCGAGACATTCACCAATTATGGAACGCTTGCTTCAGCTGCGGATTAGCTCATGCATGTCAATGCCGGTTACCGTACCGGAAAGTGCAAGTTGTTATGAAGCGTCTGTTGCGATGTTCACACAAAACGTAGGAAGTCTGACGGTAGTGGGGACAGATCGCCTTCTTGTAGGAATGATCTCACGCAAAGATATTATGAAAGCTTCTTTAGGGAAAAGCGATCTTCAACAAGTTCCTATCGGGGTTATTATGACACGGATGCCTAATATCTATATGACAACACCGGATGAGCCGGTTTATACTGCAGCCAAAAAACTTGTCCAGCATCAGGTTGACTGTTTACCGGTGGTAGAAGGGTATGTTGACGAGAACGGTGAGGAATGTTATGAGGTCGTGGGTCGCTTTACTAAAACGAATGTAACTAAGCTCTTTGTGGAAATTGCGGAAGTAAGGCTGTAATGCAAGGTTAAAGATCCGAAGTCTGAAATCCAAACTCAGAGATTTGAAGGCCGAAATTCAGGGTTTGTTCTACTGTCTAACACCATTATTCAGCTGTGGGAATAAGAGTCAGACAAGGGGAGGTGCGAGCAGTAGCCGGTATGGCCGGCAATCAGTGTTGGAGGGTGGAATTTTGAGAAGATAGCTGGAAAGACATATATGAGGCCGCGGGCAGAAAAAGAGTAGGAGAGTGAAGTTAGGTTAGACTGCGATAAATTCGGAGGTGTGAACGCGTGACGACCCATAATACTGTGATTTATGTCATTTCAGATGCACTCGGAGAGACGGCTGAGCTTGTAAGCCGGGCGGCAGCGGCACAATTTCATGGCCTAAAAACCCGCATTCGCCGGGTTCCCTACGTAAGGGATGAAACGCATCTGGAAGATATTATGGAAGAAGCCGTGGCTGAACAAGCTATCTTGGTTTATACGTTAGTAATTAAGGAGCTGCGGGATTATTTGGTGAAAAAAGCTCTTGAGAAAGGACTTATAGCTGTTGATATATTATGTCCTTTAATTGTAGCCCTGGCCAACCAAACCGGACTGAAGGCCACACATACACCAAACATTATTCATCGTTTGGATGAACAGTATTTTCGTAAAGTGGAAGCAGTCGAATTTGCGGTCAAATATGACGGTGGCAGAGATTTTCGTGGGGTTTTATATGCCGACGTTGTACTTATTGGTGTCTCACGGACCTCAAAAACTCCGCTCAGTATGTACTTAGCTCATAAAGGGCTCAAGGCCGCGAATATTCCGCTGGTGCCGGAGGTTAATCCCCCTGAAGAACTGTTTAGTATTTCTCCCAAGAAAGTAATCGGTTTAACATTACGCCCCAAATTACTTAATTCAATTAGAACAGAGCGCTTAAAAACCTTAGGGTTAGTTCCAGGCTCCGAGTATGCAAACCTGGATCGTATAATCCAAGAACTGGAGTATGGGCTTAGTGTGATGAAACGTATCGGGTGCCCAGTCGTCGATGTCACTGGCAAAGCGGTTGAAGAGATCGCCAGCAAAGTGTTCGAATTATTGTATAAGGAGGATGGCAATGAATAAAAAGTATGTGTACTTATTTCGGGAAGGAAAGGCTTCCATGCGCGACTTATTGGGAGGAAAAGGCGCTAATTTGTGCGAAATGACCAATCTTGGTTTACCGGTGCCTTCGGGATTTATCATTACCACGGAAGCATGCAATGAATATTACAGTAACAATGAAAATCCTCCGGAGGGGCTATGGGATCAAGTCTGGCCTGCTATAGCGGAGGTTGAAGCTGCCGTAGAGAAAAGGTTTGGAGATAAAGTAAATCCCTTGCTTTTATCTGTGCGGTCCGGAGCTAAATTCTCGATGCCGGGTATGATGGATACTGTGTTGAACTTGGGCTTAAATGATGATACCGTGGAGGCCCTAGCGGCTAACACGCAAAATGAGCGTTTTGCCTGGGACTGTTACCGTCGCTTTGTTCAAATGTTCGCGGATGTTGTCTTAGGAGTGGAACATAATAACTTTGAACAGATTTTAGAGACTGCCAAAGAAAAACAAGGGGTGCGTTCTGATTCCGAACTTTCGGTGGAAAGCCTCAAATGGATGGTTGGAGAGTATAAGGAAAAGATTGTCCAGGCAACCGGCAAACCGTTTCCTATGGATCCCAAAGTCCAATTAGAGTTGGCGATTTTAGCTGTTTTCCGTTCTTGGAACAATGACCGGGCCAATGTATACCGCAATCTAAATAATATTCCCCATGATATCGGAACAGCGGTAAATATTCAGGCCATGGTCTTTGGAAATATGGGTACTGACTGCGGAACAGGTGTGGCTTTTACCCGTAACCCATCGACCGGGGATAGTGCTCTCTACGGTGAATATCTGATGAATGCGCAAGGGGAAGACGTTGTGGCCGGTATCCGCACTCCAAATCCGATTACTTCCCTGGAACAGGAAAATGCCGAGATCTACAGGCAGTTTGTAGATATTTGCCGGCGCTTGGAGTCTCATTATCGTGATATGCAGGATATTGAGTTTACTATTGAGCGTGGAAAACTGTATATACTGCAAACCCGCAATGGAAAACGAACTGCTACAGCCGCAATTCGTGTGGCCGTCGATCTTGTTCATGAGGGCATTATTACTAAAGAAGAAGCAATCATGCGGCTTGAACCGGATCAAATAAACCACTTATTACATCGCAGAATAGACACGGACGCCTCCTATGAAGTGCTGGCGAAAGGGCTGCCGGCTTCACCAGGGGCCGGCTCCGGAAAAATTGTCTTTAGTGCGGAAGAAGCAGAACGTTTAGGGAATAACGGTGAAAAAGTAATTCTGGTTCGTACGGAAACGACACCCGATGATATTCGCGGTATTTTAGCAGCCCAGGGGATTTTAACTAGTCGTGGCGGTATGACAAGTCATGCGGCTGTTGTTGCTCGTCATATGGGCAGACCGGCGGTTTGTGGCTGTGATGCCTTAAAGATCGACCAAGTTCAGGGGGTAGTTGAGATTGAAGGGGTTGAGTATCACCAAGGAGCCATGATCTCCATCGATGGATCAACCGGGCGGGTGATCAAGGGAGAAGTTGCGATGGTAGATCCGGAACTGAGTGAGGGATTTAAGGAATTCCTCAGCTGGGCTGATGAGATTGCCCGGCTTAAGGTGAAGGCTAATGCCGATAGCCCGGTAGAAGCGACGAAAGCCCGGAATTTTGGAGCGGTCGGGATTGGGTTGACCCGGACCGAGCATATGTTTATGAAGCCGGAACGGATTCCGATTGTGCAGGAGATGATTCTGGCGCAAACCCTTGCAGAACGTGAAGCTGCCTTGGCGAAGCTATTGCCTATGCAGGAAGAAGATTTCTATGGTATTTTGAAGGCCATGCAGGGATTACCGGTGACCATTCGTCTGCTGGATCCGCCGCTTCATGAGTTTTTGCCCCATTCAGAGGAGCTGCTGGTAGAGATTACGAAGCTCAGAATCACTAATGACGATCCGGATGCCTTAAAGCAAAAAGAAGCTTTGCTTAGCAAAGTGCGGGCCTTATCTGAGCTTAATCCAATGCTTGGCCACCGTGGTTGTCGTTTGGGGGTATCCTTTCCGGAAATTACAGTTATGCAAGCGCGGGCTATTTTCCAAGCCAGTGCCCGTTTAGTAAAAGAAGGATATGACATTCATCCGGAAGTCATGATTCCACTTACCATTGGGAAAGAAGAATTCCAGTATATGCGTAAGCTTGTGGATGACACGGCGCAATTAGTTATGCAGGAACAAAACGTCCAAATCAAGTATTTAGTTGGAACGATGATTGAGGTTCCCCGGGCGGCTCTTACAGCGGATGAAATCGCAAAAGCAGCAGACTTTTTCTCCTTTGGGACAAACGATCTCACGCAAATGACAATGGGTTTATCCCGTGATGATGCCCAGGGCAAGTTCCTCCCTGCCTATCTGGAAAAGAATCTTTTGAAAACAGACCCCTTTGTCGTGCTTGATCGTGACGGGGTTGGCAAACTTGTCGCTCAAGCTGTGAAGCTTGGCCGCGGCGCAAATCCGGATCTCAACTTAGGAATTTGTGGCGAACACGGCGGAGAACCAAACTCAATCGAATTCTGCCACTTAGTCGGCCTTGATTATGTCTCCTGCTCACCATTCCGGGTACCGATTGCCCGTTTGGCAGCAGCACAAGCCGCCGTGCTCAACAAAGGCCAAGCAGAGTAATTACAAACTGTTTAGAAATGTTGGTGAGCGGTTTTAGGGTATAAAAATTAAAGATAGGGTACTATCTCTTAGTAATTTAAGAAAATAGTACCCTTTTTTACCAGTGAGTTTATTGTTGTTAGATAAGGTTATGAAGAGAAAAATATTCTGGTTAATCATATTGGAAAATAAAATGCAAGTTTAGTAGGCGTGATGTTCTTCAGCATTTTCCTTTGTTTTATGGACCGTACTATGGGGATGTTCAGGCGGCGCATAAATAGAGTACAATTTAAGCGGTGTACAACCTGTGTTAATTACATTATGCCATTTTCCAGCAGGAATAAATATTGCATAGTTATCAGAGACTGTACGCTGAAAATCTAACTTGTCTTTTCTATTTCCCATTATGGCGAGTCCTTGACCTTCTTCAATGCGCAAAAACTGATCAACGTCCGGATGCATTTCTAATCCGATGTCTTCACCAACCCGGATGCTCATTAAGGTAAGTTGAAAATGATTTCCTGTCCATAAGGCGATACGGAAATAATCGTTTTGCTTAGCAGCCTCCTCTATGTTCACGACAAAAGGATTTGGCCCATAATCCTTTAAAGGCATAAATTGGTTCGGATAGCCTGGGTAATTTACCGGTGTGTTACACCAATGAGGATGCGGATGCATTACATACCCACTATAGTTATAATATGGATTATACATTGGTATGTTAGCATAGTAAGGAACGGGATATGGATTATAAATATTGTACATATGCGTTTCAACCCCTTCATATTGCTTTTGGTATTATATTCTTGAATTCAGCAATGGTGCTTCAAGATAAAGGGTAATTTTATATATAACATCACTTTATTTCGAAAGTTAAATAACTTAAGTATTGCTTCCCGGCAGCGTATTTTTGGGGGAAAGTTGCTGCTATCGGAAAAACATTTAGAAGAATGGGGTGCTTCATGTATGTCCGAAATAAGATGCCCTGAGTGTGGGAATAGGGAAATTGGAAAAGGAAAGTTAGATGGTTATGCAGCTTTGACACCACTGGGAAAAATATTTAGTACCGGAAGTGCCATAATAATTGATGTTTGTACTGAATGTGGTGCGATAATTAAGATGAAGGTTGAGAAACCGGAGAAGTTTAAAGCACGGTAGATTAGGCAAATTATTCACTGCAGTATCAGATGCTTCAAAATCCAACGCAGGATTTTCCCTAGGAAGCGGGAGAAAAGTTACTTAAATAATTGAAGTAAATAAAATCAAATAAGTAGGGCTTGCTGAATAGCTAAAAATCGCGAAATTACAAGGGTTATAGGGTCTATATGTCGAATTCTAATGCAAGGAAATATTGAAAAATTGGCTAAAAACCTTGCACTTTAGGAGGATGACCATGTA
>JBMNTM010000044.1:0-11168 GCA_050945735.1 Desulfosporosinus sp. | reverse complement strand
AAATGCGTTACTCGTTTTTGTAGTTCTGTAAAGGGTACTTTCATCACTAAATCCTTTCTTCATAATCCTGCTTAAATATCCCTGTTTAAATATTTCTTCTTAAATATTCCCGCTTAAATATTTCTTCTTACAATATCCCTGCTTAAGTATCCTGTTTAAATATCCTGTTTAAATATCCTGTTTAAATATTCTGTTTAAATATTCTGTTTGAATATCCTGCCTTAAATATCTCCTTATTAAATATTCTTGCTCAAGTAACTTTCTTTCGGCTGTCGATTAAATGCCTGAAGGCATCAATAGGATGGGTAAAATTTAATTCATTACGCTAGCGTAATACTTGCGAAGATTTTCAGCGACTTCCTCGGGGTTGACTTTACGGGTAGCAACCCCGCTATCCATAGCAGCTTGCGCTACCGCAGCAGCTACTGCCGGACCAACACGCAAGTCAAAAGCAGCCGGTATTACGTATTCAGCATTCAGTTCCTCTTTGCTTACGATATTGGCAATAGCGTAGGCTGCGGCAACTTTCATCTCCTCATTGATTACTCTTGCCCCCGCATCGATCGTGCCGCGGAAAATCCCCGGGAATGCCAAAACATTATTCACCTGGTTTGGATAGTCTGAGCGACCGGTGCCTACTACAGCAGCCCCTGCCTCCTTAGCAGCCTCCGGCCAAATCTCCGGTACCGGATTAGCCTGCGCGAAGACGATCGGCCGCTTAGCCATGGATTTTACCATTTCCGGGCTGACAACATCCGCGGCAGAAACGCCGATAAATACGTCAGCACCTGCCAGGGCATCCGCCAAATTGCCCTTGAGCAATTCACGGTTAGTTTTGCGAGCTATCTCTGCTTTGTAGCGATTCATACCTTCGGAGCGTCCCGTATAGATTGTGCCTTTGGTATCACACATAATGACATTTTGCAGTCCCATACTCATCAGGAGTTTAACAATAGCCATGCCTGCTGATCCGGCACCATTAACAACGATTCGGACATCTTTCAGGTCCTTATTGACAACTTTGAGGGCATTCACCAAACCGGCCATAGTAACGACTGCCGTACCGTGTTGGTCATCGTGAAAAATCGGGCCATCGAAAACTTCAAGCAGTTTTTCTTCGATGTAGAAGCATTCCGGAGCCTTGATGTCTTCGAGATTAATACCGCCAAAGGTGGGTTCCAGAAGTTTAATGACCTCCACCACTTTGTCACTGTCCTGAGTAGCCAGGCAAATCGGAAAGGCATCAACATTCCCGAATGTCTTGAACAGGATACCTTTCCCCTCCATAACCGGCATAGCGGCCCGCGGACCGATATTTCCCAGCCCCAGCACTGCGGAACCTGTAGACACAACTGCCACTAAATTTTCACGATTAGTATACATATTTACCAAAGCGGGATCCTGGGCAATTTCCAGACAAGGTTCCGCCACACCCGGTGAATATGCCAGGCTTAAATCATTGCCGTTACGAACGGATACTTTACTCACTACCGCTATCTTACCTTTATTATCTTTATGGAGTTTCAGAGCATCTTCACGAAGACCCATAATAACACCGTTCCTTTCGTAAATTAAATTATAGAAATAATTAAAATGTTTACAACCAGCGTATAAATACGTGGGAGAATTACCACAGCGGGTTTTAACCGGAAAAGGAGCAGTGTTTATAAAAACGTTTAGACTATATCCCATGAAAGATATAGTCTAAACAGAAATTTAAAATAAAGACAAGCGTTAAAAACTAAACCCAGCCCCGTAGCTTCACCGCTTCTGCAACACGGTTAATGGCAATTACATAGGCAGCATCACGCATATACAAGCCTTTTTCCTGGGCAAGTTTATTTACTGCCCAAAATGCTGCAGTCATCTTTGTATCTAGTTTCTCTAAAGCTTCTTCTTTAGTCCAGAAATAATTCATATTGCACTGCACCTGCTCAAAGTAGCTGCAAGTGACTCCGCCGGCATTGCAGAGAAAGTCGGGAATAAGGAAAATATTTCCCGCTTTGATTAATTCATCGCAATCCGGTGTTGTGGGGCCGTTTGCACCCTCACAGATGACCTTAACCTGCTTACTGATCTTTTCGAAGGACACAGGAGTTATTTGGTTTTCAAGGGCACAAGGAAGGAGAATATCCACGTCCTGGGCAATCCAGTCTTCGCCGTCCAATACCTCACATCCTAATTGCTGCGCCTTCTGTCTATCAATGGTACCGAATGAATCTTTGATTGCTACCATCTGTTCAATATCCAGTCCATTTATGTTCCGGAAAGTGTAAGCCTTATTATCGTGTTGGTCCCAACTGGAGATTGCAATGATCTTGCCTCCCAAGTTGGTATATAAACGAGCCGCATGTTCGGCAACATTGCCAAAACCTTGCAGGCTTGCCGTTGTAGAAGTGATATCAATATTTAGGGTTTTCAGAGCTTCGCGAAGAGTATAAATAACACCATAGCCTGTGGCTTCGGTTCGTCCAAGCGAGCCGCCCATACCAACAGGTTTTCCTGTGATAACACCTGGATAACGGCCACCTTGAAGGACTTCAAATTCATCCATCATCCAGAGCATATGCTGTCCATTGGACATAACATCCGGGGCCGGGACATCCACAACAGGACCGATATTCTTTCCAATCTGTCTTACAAATCCACGGCACAGCCTTTCCTGCTCACCCATGGATAAATTATGTGGGTCACAGATAATTCCGCCCTTGCCACCGCCCAACGGAATATCTACAACTGCACATTTCCAGGTCATCCACATAGCTAAGGCTCTTATAGTATCGACTGTTTCATGGGGATGAAAACGAATACCTCCCTTAGCAGGTCCACGCGCGTCATTGTGCTGAATTCTGTACCCATTAAATACCTTTGTCGTTCCATCATCCATTTTTACCGGAATTGTAACATGAAATTCCCGGCTTGGCTGACGCAATAATTCACAAATCGATGGGTCTAAATTAATAATCTTGGCTACATTATCAAACTGGGTCTGAGCGGATTGATAAGGATTATATCCTTGCTGAGCCATCCTAAAACCTCCAATTTTTCTACAAAATAAATTACGGCCTGGATCTAGAAATCTACTGATATCTTGAGCAAACTCTGGTAAAACCCAAGAATTAAAGCATTAATTAATTAATTTTAGAACAAAAATCTATATTTGTAAAGCGCCTCAAATTGTATTCAATTTCAACATCGATCAGCATATTCAAGCATTTTTCCGCGGCCAAAACTAACGGTAATTAGAATGATGGATTTAGGCCATTTCCAGTTTGACCATGCTTCCTGCTCCACCGGCTTCAGCAGGGATAACGACCAAACGGCGGGCAAGACGATTTTTCAGTTCCGGGACATGGCTGATGATCCCGAGCGTCAGATTTTGGAGGTAAAGTTTCTCCAGCGTGTTCATCACAATTTCGAGCAGATCGCCATCAAGTGTGCCGAACCCCTCATCGAGGAAGAAGAACTCCAGCGGGGATTCGCCCCGTAGCTGAATTTGGGTAGACAAGGCTAAAGCGAGCGCCAGGGAAGTAAGGAAGGTCTCTCCGCCGGATAAACTACTCACCGGGCGGCGTACTCCGCCGTTGGCATCGTCACGCATGATAAAACCGCCCTCTGAATCAACCTCTAGAGCATAACGCTGATTGGTTAATTGTTTTAAGCGTTCGGAGGCAGCGCGGGATACGTTGGTTAATTGTTCCTGCGCAATAAACTCAACAAAGGCATTGCCTTTGAAAACGGCTTTCAAAGTTTTCAGTAAGTCCCGTCGATGACTGAGGGCTTGACGTTGACCCTCAAGATACATCCATTCTTCATGCTCCATATTCAATTTTTTCAGCCTTTGCTGAGCCGCACCGCGTCGTTCAAGGGCGTCGTTATGGGCCTTTTCCGCTTCCCTAAGCCGTACCGGCCAGGCAAGCCATTCCTCCTGACGAAGGCTGCGTCCCTTAAGCCGTGCTTCCACATCCTGACGTTTCTGCTTGCAAGTCAAAACGTTTTGCCGGTAAGCCAGGATCGCCTGCTCCATTTTTATACGCTCTGCCTCGTTACATAAGGCACTTTGGGCTTCTGCTACTGTCGTAAATTGTGCCTTAGTCAGGCCTTGTTTAAGTTTCTGCCGGGCTGCCACATACCCTTCTCTGGCTAATTCCAAGGTTTTATAGCTGACTGCCTGCGCTTGTTCTGCTTGATTTAATCTCCCTTTGGCCAATTCATAGGCCTGCTTCAATTTTTCCTCGTTTTCCGTCACCAGCACTAATTCTTGTTTAACCTGACCGATCAGTTCCAAGGCCGGCTTTCCTTTAGTCATGGCATCGCGTTTGTTCTTGAGCTCTTCTATTTCGCGCACGGCTTCATTTCCGACTGTTTTTAGTTTCTGCAGCTCAAGTTCACAATCCGACTTTTCCACACTAAGCCGCTGCCGGATTTCATCGGCTTTCCGCAGCTTCTCTTCAAGAGCGGCTAACTCTTGATTTAAAGTATTTATCGTCTGGTCCCAGGCGGCAAATTTTTGTTGAAGCAAAGAAATATCCGAAATAGCAATACTGCCGCGCACCCTATCCAAACTTTCTTTCCGCTTGGCCTGTTCTGCACGCAATAAGTTGAAGCGATTTTGGATTTCTTTGCGCATGCCCTCGATGGAAGCAATCTGCGCTTGCAGATCGTGTTGTATTTTCTCCGCATTTGCTAACTTGCGCCGGGCATCTTCCACCTGGCGATTCAGCTGCTCTTGATCAGTTTTCCATTTATGCAAAGCATCTCGAGCTTCCGTCAAGCGGGCTTCTTGTTTTACTCGTTGGCTAATTAAGGCTGGGGTATCCTTGTGACGATCTGCTTTTACTAATTCCTGACGATAACTCAAGATTGCCCGTTTCTTGGCCTCCAGGAGATTTAACTGATTGTGTTCTAGCTCTTGCTTCACTGACAGCTGCGCGTTGGCCACGGCCAGAGTTGTCGCAACATCTGTCCGTCGGCTCTCCAATTTTTGGAGTTCCCGGGAGGCCTGCTCTAACTGATTTCTGGCCTGGGCTAGTATTTCATCAGCCAAACTTTGGGCGGGTGCGGGGTGTTCAGGAGAACCACAGACCGGACAAGGTTCTCCCGCAAGTAAATTTTCTACCAGCAGGGCGGCAAGATTTTTTTGTTCCAGGCTTTTTACTTCAGCCCCTTTTTGCTCGACTAAAGCGGTGGCCCCCGCTACAGCAGTGAGGATTTTGTCCAGTTCCCGCCGGCAGTTTTCCACTTGCTTTTGGGTATTTTGACGATCCTGCATGATTATTGTTAAGCGTTCTTGTTCCGCGTGTTCTTCCCGCTCAGCTCGCTCAATATCGGTAATAATATGCCGGTTGCGCTCCAATTCCTGCGCCTGTTTGTTCAGTATTTCTTCACGTACCGGGGGATTTTGCTGCTTGTTGATCAGTTCCCCTTGCAGTTGGTCCACAGATTGCTGAGCAATTTGGACCGCAGCCATGGCAGACTGCATTGTTAATTGCAGTTTATTTCTTTCAAGTGCATTCTGCTCTAAGTCTCTTTGCAGGTCAGACACTTGTTTGGATACCAACTCGTAAGCCTCTAAGGCTTGTGCAGCGGCGTTGACTTGCGTGCGCAGCACAGGGTCTATGGTAATTTGCCTGAGATGTGTTTTTACGTCTTGCTGTTGCTTTAGGGCTACAGCCTTTTGCTCCTGAACAACTTGAAGTTTTTGTTCCAATTCCTTGCCGGTGCGCTCGAGCTGACTGTATTTTTTTTGCGCAGTGATTAACCGTTCGGTACGTGATTGGATATCGTCTTCCAAGCCCTTGGCTTGCTTAAGTTGTTCCAAACGGCGCAGACAGCGCGGCTCAGACTCCAATCGTTTTTGGTTGGCCTGAGACCATTTCTCTTCCGCAGTTTCCTTCTCAAGCCGGGCGGCCTTTATTTGAGCATCTGCCGCTTCGACCTGGACTTTAGCGGCCTGGAATCTTTCCTCGCAGTAACTGAGCTCTTCCAGGAGCGGACGAATCAATTCTGCACGCTCAGCCAAACTTAAGCGCTCGGCCATTGTATCGATATTGGACTGAGAGGCTGTCAGTTCAGCCTCTTTCTTCAGGATCTGCTGCAACTCTTCCTGAAGACCCCATATTTCCTTTGCCACATCATACTGTTGTCTTAAATTGGCATATGCCTGGGAAATAGCGGCTACCTGAACTATAGCAGTCTGTAAGTCTGCCTCAGCTTCTTTGACCCGCTGTGGCGAAGCATCCCCTAAACCCTGTTGCCGCTGCTCCACACCGTTTAGGGTATATTCCACACTTGCCAGTTCTTCTGCCAAGCGGGCTGTAAGTTCCCGGCCATACGCTTCAAGGGAAAACAAACGTTCCAGCATTTGTCGGCGATCCTTGGGCTTAATAGTGAGAAATTCAGCAAATTTTCCTTGGGGAAGAACTACTGCCCGGGTAAAATCATCCACACTTAACCCTAAAATGTCCTCGATTTTCCTGGTCATCTCATCGGCCTTGGCGGCCAAAACAGTTTCTTGTCCCTGAACTATTTCTACAAGGCGACACGTTGAAACTCTGACGGTCCGCTCCCCGGAGCGACGGTATGCCCGTTCCGCACGATAAGTTTTCCGTTTACTCCCTGCAGCCAGGGAAAAGCAAAATTCTACGGTGAGTTGCTTTTCCGCATGATTAAGGATCCCTTGCGTATTGTTGGCCGCCCGTTCGACCGTACCATAAAGCGCAAGTGTTATAGCATCAAGAATCGTGGATTTGCCGCTTCCGGTGGGTCCAAATATACCAAATACCCCTGTTTCGCAGAGTTTCGAAAAATCGATCTCCTGAACTTCCCGAAAGCTTTGTAAGCCTGCAATTCTTAAACGAATCGGCCTCACGCTATCTCACCTTCCTCATCCTCTGCCGTTTGAAATCGCCGGTCACCCTCACCCTTGGTATCCGGATCAAGCAAGGTTAAAAATAAAGAGACTAATTCCTGCTCAGGTTCAGCCCCACCGGTTCTTTCCCGGTAGAATTTACGGAAGAGCTCATCGATCGGTAGCTTGGAGCGAGCCTCTGCCACAAGCTGTTCAGTTTCCGGAAAAACCGGACGAATACTGAGCAGGCGTTCCCGCTGCCGGCGGAGGGCGTGGATCTCCTGGGAATTAAGCGCAGCGGTCACATAGACCTCTAAATCAATCCAGGCGTGTAGATCCTTCCCCGCGTCGATCCAGCGCTGCACTTGGGCTAACCCCTCTTTGGCCTGCCATTTAACAAGGGGGTAACCGGCAGAGAGAAAAATTTCCCGCGTCGTCACCGGCCGGCCGGGAAACCCTTCGACAAGGACTACGGATTTAGCGTACCCTGTTTCGGAAAAGCTATAAGCAAGCGGCGAACCGGAATAGCGGGTCGGAACGGCCGCCCCTTTAACTGCTTGGGCACGGTGTAAATGCCCAAGGGCAACATACTGGGCACCAAAGTTCATTGCCTCAACTTCAACGGTTGGTGCGCTTCCAAGTTGGATCGGCCGCTCGGACTCAGATTCCAAGCCTCCGCGCACAAAGAGATGGCTGAGTCCCAGGTTAACTGCATCCGGACGAAAATGCCGGCCGAACAAGGAAAACAATTGCATGACGCGCTTTGAATATTCCTGACGCAGGATTTCTTCATCTAAATTTTCACTTAATACTTCATTGAGCCGGGACTCCGAAGGATAGGGAAGCAGGGCAATAATGGCCGGGTCCGGACAGCCGGGAATATGTAACTCTACCCAGCCACGGCCAGCTGCAACCCTGGTAATCTTTCCCTGATCCGACTGGGCCAAGAGGGTTGGACTTAATACTTCTTTTGGCAAACCATATAAGGTAATTCCATTCCTCACGGCCAGGGGGCTTACCGCACAAAGACGCTCCGGGTTATCATGATTACCTGCAATAGCAACAACCGCACGCTTTCCCCCGGCAGACAAACGATTCAGGGCATCATAATAAAGCTCCTCAGCGATGGCCGGCGGATTGACAGTATCAAAGATGTCTCCGGCAATCAAGACAAGATCCACTGCTTCGTCTTCCACAATCAGGCAAAGCTCATCAATAAACTTTACCTGCTCTTCAATCCGGCTTCGCCCCTCAAGCATCCGGCCCAAGTGCCAATCTGATGTATGTAGGATTCGCATTGCTTCTTTAACTCCTAATTCCATTTTGCAAGATGTGTACAAATATATTCGATAACTAATTCATTTTGCTTTTTTCCGGAACCCACAATGGAAATCGGCTCTCCAAAAGCCATATGAATTGGTTTCCAACGCTTGATCGGACCCAAATCTTTGAAATATTTACCATTTCCCCAAAAGTCAGTTTTGATGGCAATAGGAATAACCGGAACCTTCGCAGCTCTTGCCAACTTCACGCCCAATGAATTAAACCCTTTCGGGTCGAATTCTACTGCCCTGGTACTTTGCGGAAATATAATAATCGATGTTCCTTCGCTTAATAATTTCTGTCCTTGCTTCATTACTGTTTGTAAATCTTCCCTGGAACTCGTTCTGCCTACAACAATTGGATTCCGCGAACGCATAATTGGGCCAAAGAACGGATGTTTAACCAGACTTTCTTTAACTACAAAGGTTACTTCCATATGTGGCACGATGATACAAGGAAAGATCAGGGTCTCCAGTGTACTCATGTGGTTACTGATAAATACTACCGGTCCCTGACACTTTTCCATGTTCGCAAGCCCGGTAAGGTGAAACCTACCCCCACAGCCTTCAATTAATTTGAAAATATCATAGGAAGATTTTGCCCAGGCCTCCCTACCATATTGCTCTTTTAGTGCCAGCAGCCGATTTTTTAGGACAATAGCAAAGAATTTACACATAAAATATAAACGCGTATTTAATGAAATCCTATCGAAAAATAAACGGGGGGTATTTTCCCTGGTATGATATGTGTCTGTTAAAAAAAAGCCCTTCTTCAAAATTCTCTTCCTTACTTTCCCACCGGAGCCCAGTTATCCATCTCGTTTTTATAATCACCCTTACATTCCACACACTGCCTATATTTCCTGCATACGCTGCTTATGTTCTAAGATATATTTTAAAAATAGGACTCGCCTTATAATGTCCTTTGCCATCATTATAAGACTGCCCTAGGTAAGTTCATAGTTTATAAAACAATGTCCGCAATTGTTTATATGCTATAAGCCTTGCACTTCACCGTCATGCCAAATTTCATAGTGAAGCTGAGGTTGCTCACTTTCGCCTTCAACGGCATTAAAGAGCCCGACCTGACCGAGAGCGTCCAGATACTCTGCTGTATCCCCGACCTGTACCCGCAGGTTAATCAACCCGCCGTACGTGACTTGCCATCCATTGCCACAGTCCAAAGTCACTTTCTGGCCGAAGAAAGGATCTGCTCCGGAAAAGATCACTTTTCCGCCATGCGTTGCCCGGATTACCGTTCCTTCCGGTTCTGCATAATCAACGCCGGCATGAAAAATATAACCACCATGCTTTTCAGAATAATAATTACCTATGCCGCGCAGGGGGATGCCCTGAACCGGACAGGGAAAATCCTTCAGGCTTTGGCTTGGCGGATTAATCACTTGATTCATGTGGGAACTATTTGAGACAGTTCCTTGCTCCGCAGTTTTTTCTTCTCTCGGAGACGGCATTTTCAAGGCAGTATCCCTACTAGCAGTATACCTACTCTCCGGAGCATGAACAGTACTTACTGACGTTGCTTGTTCTGTCGCATTGGGCATCTTTAGTGTTTTCTCCCTGGATAAGAAGGATATGTTATCCGGGTATCCCTGATAAAGAATAATGCTTCCCAACAATAAACAAAAACAGCAAAGCAAAGCCCGGCCAGCCAGTAATTCCCGACGCTTCATTAGATTCACCTCTGAATCTAGCTTTGCCGAATGATACTGATCTTAGTCTGCTTTATCGCTTAATGCCATAAGCTTAGTACCCGGATAATAGTGTAGTAAAATTTCCTCTACTTTCATCTTCTTTTTGGCCAAATCATTAGCTCCCCACTGTGACATTCCCACTGCATGCCCGTTACCATATGTCGTAATCGTCAGGCATTCCGGCTGGACAACCCATTCAATGTCCGTCGAGGAAAGCCCTAACAGTGTTCGCAGTTGAGTTGCCGGATACACTTTTCCCAACACGCTTACATTCTTAGCTCTTCCTGTAGCTGTTCTATCCAATACTTGGAAATCATTTGCCTTCAGCTTGCGAAGGGGGGCGGTAATTCCCAATTTGATATAAAGTTCTTGGGGTGTAAAATTAAAGTTCTTAACATAGCGTTGTAAATTTTCTTCCCCTGAATCAGTGTTTTGCAGATAAGGACGCGCTGAGCTCCAAACCTCCTCCGCGCGCTCGGTTTGCTTTCTGCCGCTGCTGCTGTGGTAGACAGCCTCAATATAGTTTCCATTGGCCACAAGGACCATACCGCGCGTTTCACCTACCGCTTTATCCAACTTATCCTTATACTTTAAGTATTTTAGCCATCCCCATTTTTCTCTCATTTGCTTAACTGAATGCCACGCCTGCGTCTTTACTGTAGTATCCACATCATATCCGTTGTCATTTTTATTGCTTTGGCTTAAGCGTTTCGCGGCATAAGTTCTGGCCGCAACGGCTTGCGCCTTTAAGGCCTCCAACTCAAATTCCGCCGGCATTTCCGCTGCGACAACTCCCACAAGATATTCCTCAAGCGGTAATTTATCTACTTTACCATCAGGCATCAATACCCTGATTTCCACATCATTCATTATTCCACGCTCCTTTTGCCAATATAAAACGCTCCACGGAATTATTAGGACAATGCAAAGGGATAATACAATAAGCCAGATCCATTCTTTTTTCATCCAATCCCTCCTCCGGTACAAGCTGATGCTTAAATCTATGCAGAAGAGATCTGGAATATAGCTGACTATTTGAAGAAAAGAACGAACCATACCCCAAACCGATATGGAAAAGCAAAAAAATTATAGCAGCTTATACACCATTTGAACTGCTATAATTCTGAGATTATTATTATACTTATTTAACTTTCGCACCGTAAAAGCTAGCTTAAATGCACTCTAGAGTTGAGTTTAGACAAAAATAAATTTGATCCTTGATAGAAAAACACCTTTCAAAATTGGTAAAATGGAAGTGACGAAACAACCATAATTCCAAAACAG
>JBMNTM010000043.1:0-11183 GCA_050945735.1 Desulfosporosinus sp. | reverse complement strand
CCGCAATGCAGGAATGGTATACCATGATAAAGTTGAGGTACCGGCATCTCGTATTAAGAAAGAGATTGCGGAACTACTTAAGGCAGAAGGGTACATCAAAGATGTAGAATATATTTCGGATGACAAACAAGGCATAATTCGGATGTATTTGAAATACGGCCCTAACCGTGAGCGTGTTATTTCCGGGTTAAAAAGGATAAGCCGTCCGGGACTACGAGTTTATGTTAAGAAAGACGAAATGCCGAAAGTTCTTGGAGGACTTGGAATTGCAGTGATTTCGACTTCGAAGGGGATTATGACAGATAAGAAAGCTCGGAAAGAAGGCCTTGGCGGAGAAGTAATCTCCTACATTTGGTAATTTTTTCTGGGACGGAGGTGCAATGAATGTCCAGAATTGGCAAGCTCCCCATTGGGATTCCCAGTGGAGTAGACTTCAAGATAGAAAATAATCTCGTGACTGTTAAAGGCCCGAAAGGGACTTTAGCTAAGCAATTGCATCCATTGATGAGCATTACGGTGGAAAATTCTCAAATTATTGTTAAACGACCCAATGATGAACCATTTAGCCGTTCCTTACATGGTTTAACGCGTACACTGATCGCCAACATGGTGGAAGGTGTTACCAATGGTTTTACTAAAGGATTGGATATAGTTGGAGTAGGGTACCGTGCTGCAAAGCAAGGAAACAAGCTGGTTTTAACAGTTGGCAAGTCTCATCCGGTAGAACTTATTCCCTTCGAAGGTATTGACTTTGATGTTCCAACACCAAATAAGATCTTGGTTAAAGGAATGGATAAAGAACTCGTTGGAGATTTTGCAGCTATTATTCGCTCACAACGTATCCCAGAACCTTATAAGGGTAAAGGCATTCGCTATGAGAATGAAGTTATTCGTCGTAAGGTTGGTAAAAGCGGTGGTAAAAAGGGCTAGGTAATTGACAATAATCAGTAAGGGCCAAATCTCTTGCTGGTAGTGAAAGGAGTGTACGCTATGATTAAGCGTATTGATCGCAAAGCTTTTCGCATCAATAAGCATAAGAGTATTCGCAAAACTCTCGTTGGCGTTGCTGAACGTCCGCGTCTGGCGGTTTTTCGGAGTTTGAATCATATTTATGCTCAAGTAATCGATGATCAGCTGGGTGTAACGCTTGTTGCGGCTTCTTCCCTCGAACCAGAGTTTAAAGCTTCTAAACTGTCAGGTGGGAATACCGCCGGTGCTCAAAAGGTTGGCGAATTGGTTGCGAAGAAAGCCCTTGAAAAAGGTATTACAAAAGTTGTATTCGATCGTGGCGGAAATATTTATCACGGCAGAATCGCAGCGTTGGCAGAATCAGCACGAGAAGCTGGGCTCAGCTTTTAAGCCTAGGGTAAAGGAGGGAAAATCAAGTTGGCTAAATACGAAACTAATAAGTCAGATATGATCGAAAAGGTCGTTCATATTTCTCGTGTTGCCAAAGTTGTCAAGGGCGGACGTCGTTTCAGCTTTAGCGCATTGGTAGTGGTCGGAGACGGTAACGGTCGAGTTGGGGCAGGACTGGGTAAAGCTGGCGAAGTGCCGGAGGCAATTCGCAAAGGTATTGAAGATGCAAAGAAGAATCTCTTCAATGTCCCTATGTATGAAACCACCATTACGCATCCCATTATAGGAGTTTTCGGGGCAGGAAAAGTGTTGTTAAAGCCAGCTTCCAAAGGAACTGGAGTTATCGCTGGCGGTGCAGTACGTGCAGTACTTGAAGCTGCCGGAGTACATGATATTCTGACAAAGTCATTAGGTTCGGCAAACGCGCACAATATTGTCAATGCGACGGTTCAGGGGTTAAAATCTCTCAAACGTCCAGAGGATATTGCAAAGCTCCGAGGTAAGACTGTTGCAGAAGTTCTAGGTTAAGGAGGGTAGTCATGAAAGTAAAAGTGACACTGACTAAGAGTCCGATCGGATATCCAAAAGCACAACACAAAGTGTTACAAGCACTGGGCCTGAGAAAAGTGGGTTCTAGTGTAATTCATGAAGATACCCCTAGTATTCAAGGGATGATTCAGAAGTGTATACACTTGGTTACTGTAGAGAAACAAGCTCAATAAAAGGAGGTGTGGCAAGCATGAAACTACATGAACTTAGGCCTGCCATAGGATCAACACATGCACCTAAGCGCTTGGGCCGTGGAATTGGGTCCGGACATGGTAAAACTTCCGGTAAAGGGCACAAAGGGCAACGCTCGCGCGCAGGTGGTGGTGTCCGTCCGGGCTTTGAAGGAGGACAAAATCCACTGTTGCGTAGAGTACCGAAGCGAGGTTTCAAAAATATTTCCAGAAAAAAAATTGTCGCCTTAAATGTCCGTGATCTGGAACGTTTTGAGAATGGCGCTGTAGTGACGATTGAAAGCCTCCTGGAAAGTGGCTTAATCAAGGCTGTTAAAGATGGTGTAAAGATTCTGGCAACGGGGGAATTGACCAAAGCGCTGACCATCCGAATGAAAGTCAGCCCAGCCGCGGCCAAGAAAATCGTTGCGGCGGGTGGAAAAGTAGAGGTGGAATAGAATGATTGCCGATTCCGTGAAGAATGCGTGGAATGTCGCGGATCTCAGGAAAAAAATCGGTTACACCCTGCTGATGTTCTTGATTTTTCGTATTGGTGCTCATATTCCAACTCCCTTTATTGATCGGGACATTCTGAATCAATTGTTTGGAACGGGCGCCATGATGAATATCATGGACACTATTTCCGGTGGTTCCTTTAAAAGTTTATCTGTCTTTGCACTGAGTGTTACGCCATATATTACAGCTTCAATTATTTTTTCGCTGCTGACGGTTGTCATACCCTCTCTAGAAAGGCTGTCCAAAGAGGGTGACTATGGACGGAAAAAGATCACACAGTATACCCGGTATGCCACCGTTGCCTTAGGGTTTATTCAGGCATTTGGACTGACTTTTGGGATACGTAGTGCATTGATAATTCCCAGCCCGGAGTTGAGATGGCCGCTCTATTTGTTATGTGCGCTCGTTTTAACTGCAGGAACCACGTTTTTAATGTGGCTTGGGGAGGCAATCACTGAGAAGGGTATCGGAAACGGCATCTCACTGATAATCTTTGCCGGAATCGTTTCACGGGTCCCGTCAGCAATTGTATCTCTGTGGGATATGTTAAGAGTCGGGGAGATCAGCCTTTTTGCTATTATTGGGTTGCTTGTTATCGTGATATTTGTAACTGCAGGTGTTATATATGTGCAAGAAGGGCAGCGCCGAGTGTCGGTTCAATATGCTAAGAGGGTGGTTGGCCGTCGGGTGTATGGAGGACAATCCAGTCATATTCCGTTAAAAGTAAATCAGGCTGGCGTTATCCCTGTTATTTTTGCTATTGCCTTACTTGCCTTTCCACAGCAGATTGCTACATGGATGCCAACATCTGGGTTTGCGCGATTCGTTAACACATGGTTTAGCATGAACGGCAGCCTTACATCAATTCCTTACCTGTTGATTTACGCTTTACTCATTATTTTCTTTACTTACTTCTACAGTTCTATTACTTTTAATCCAATTGATGTGGCAGAAAATCTAAAGAAGTATGGAGGCTTTATACCGGGCCTTCGACCTGGACGTCCTACGGCAGACTATTTATCTAAAATATTAAACCGTATCACATTGGCAGGGGGATTATTCCTTGCTATAATCGCGGTTCTGCCCACAATTATAATTGGACTTACAGGATTAACGAACATCTATTTCGGTGGCACATCCCTGCTGATTGTAGTAGGAGTAGCACTGGAGACTATGAAACAGATTGAATCCCAACTTATGGCGAGACATTATCAAGGTTTTATGAAAAAGTGAGGAGGAATAAAAATGAAAATTATTTTAATGGGTGGTCCAGGAGCAGGAAAAGGAACTCAAGCTAGTCCGTTAGCCGAACGTTATGGTATTCCGCATATTTCAACAGGAGACATGTTTAGAGCAGCCATTAAAAATGGCACGGAACAAGGACTAAAAGCTAAAACATATATGGATGCTGGAAAATTAGTTCCTGATGAAGTGACAATTGGTGTTGTCGCGGAACGTTTAGCACAACCGGATTGTGCAGACGGATTTCTTCTCGATGGTTTCCCACGTACTTTGGAGCAAGGCAAAGCTTTAGATCAAATTTTAGACCGACTGGGCATGAAACTGGATGGCGTGATTAATATTGAAGTTGCTGAAGACGTGTTAATACCGCGTTTAACCGGACGTCGTGTCTGCCGGAATTGTGGGGAATCTTACCACATGATTTTTAATAAACCTGAAAAAGAAGGGGTTTGCGGACATTGTGGAGGAGAGCTTTATCAGCGTTCAGATGATAATGTAGAAACCGCTAAGAATCGTTTAAGTGTTTATAATGAGCAAACTCAACCTTTAATCGATTTTTATGATAAAAAAGGATTGCTAAAGCGTATTAATGGAGGACAACCAATTGAGCAGGTCTTTGCGGATATTATAAAGGCCTTGGGATAATCCACATGATCGAGCTGAAAAATGCGAACCAATTAGACCGGATGCGTAAGGTTGGACGAATCGTGGCTGAAACACTCGCCTTGATGCGTGAGCTTGCTAAACCGGGTATTACGACTAGCGAATTGGATCGCAGGGCTGAGAAATATATTCGAGCGCAGGGTGCCATACCGGCGTTTAAAGGATACAATGGTTTTCCGGCAACGTTATGTACTTCTATAAACGAACAGGTGGTTCACGGAATACCTGGTTTAAGGTATTTAGAATCTGGGGATATTATCAGTATAGACTGCGGTGCGGTCTTAGACGGTTATTTTGGGGATTCGGCAGTGACTTTACCAATTGGAGAAGTGACTGAAGAACTCCAGAAACTCTTAAGAGTGACAGAAGAGTCCCTGATGTTAGGTATTGCACAGGCGAAGAAAGGTAATCGCCTTTACGATATCTCTCATGCGGTCCAAACGCACGTGGAAGCGAACGGATTTTCTGTCGTACGTGATTATGTTGGACACGGGATTGGTAGAGCCATGCATGAGGATCCTCAGATCCCTAATTTTGGCAAGCCCGGTCGGGGACCACGACTCGAGGTAGGTATGGCCTTGGCTATTGAACCCATGGTAAACATGGGTACGTATGAAGTGCAGATACTAAAGGATCACTGGACTGTGGTTACGAAAGACGGCCGACCATCGGCTCATTTCGAACACACAGTTGCGATTACGGAAAATGGCCCAGAAATTCTTACTCGTTGTTAAGTTCTTAGGCATGGCGGTGTCAGAGGAGGGATGAATATCGTGTCAAAAGAAGACGTTATTGAAGTTGAAGGTAAGGTCTTGGAACCATTGCCAAATGCCATGTTCCAAGTTGAGTTAGCGAATGGACATAAGGTTTTGGCACATGTCTCGGGAAAGATACGCATGAATTTTATCCGGATTCTTCCAGGAGATCGGGTCACAGTGGAGCTTTCCCCCTATGACCTGACCCGAGGACGAATCACATACAGGTATAAGTAAGTACCAAAGGGTGGGATTACGGGTGAAAGTAAAGCCTTCTGTCAAAAAGATCTGTGAAAAATGTAAAATTATTCGTCGCCATGGTAAGGTCATGGTTATTTGTGAAAATCCGAAACACAAGCAAAGACAAGGCTAGAAATTTTTGGGTGCGCGGCTGATTGAGGGTATCCTTCAATGCACCGATTTTATTTGTATAATACTGAATAGTTGGGGGTGTTAATTTTAGATGGCACGTATCGCTGGAGTTGACTTACCACGCGAGAAACGCTTAGAGGTTGCCTTAACCTATATATATGGGATTGGGCTGCCAACTTCGCATATGATTCTCGCAAAATCGGGTGTAAGCCCGGATGTCAGAGTACGTGACTTGTCAGAAGATGAAGTCAGCAAGCTTCGGGAAGTTATTGATAATGAGCTTAAGATTGAAGGCGACCTGCGTCGAGAAGTTTCCCTCAATGTCAAGCGTCTTATAGAAATTGGTTCTTATCGTGGACTGCGTCATCGTCGAGGACTTCCGGTTCGTGGTCAGCGCACGAAAACCAATGCCCGGACTCGTAAGGGACCGGCTAAGACTGTTGGAGCAAAACGCAAAAAGTAAAAAGGGGGGATAATCGAGATGGCACGTAAAGTTGTCCGGACAAAACGCCGGGAACGCAAGAATATTGAGAGTGGAGTTGCTCATATCAAATCTACGTTTAACAATACCATAGTGACCATTTCGGATACCAGTGGGAATGCAATTTCTTGGTCTAGCGCAGGTTCTCTCGGCTTTAAAGGTTCTCGCAAAAGTACTCCCTTTGCAGCACAAATGGCTGCTGAAAGTTGTGCAAAAGCGGCAATGGAGCATGGCTTGAAAGATGTTGAGTGCTACGTAAAAGGACCTGGAGCTGGGCGTGAAGCTGCCATTCGTGCCCTACAAGCAGCAGGTTTAGAAGTAAATTTAATTAAAGACGTGACACCGATTCCACACAATGGTTGTCGGCCACCGAAACGCAGAAGGGTATAGGAGGTGTAATCATGGCTAGATATACTGGACCAGTCTGTCGTTTGTGTCGTCGTGAAGGAATGAAGTTATTCCTTAAAGGGGAACGCTGCTATACCGGAAAATGTGCGGTTGATCGTCGTGCATATGCTCCAGGGCAACATGGTCAAGCTCGTACCAAGAAGCCCACTGAATATGGTCTTCAGTTACGAGAAGCACAAAAAGTACGCCGTATGTACGGTGTTTTGGAAAATCAATTCCGTCGCTATTTTAACCTTGCTGCACGTAAAAAGGGTATGTCTGGAGAAAACCTGCTTATTTTACTAGAACGTCGCCTCGATAATGTTGTTTTCCAGCTCGGTTTTGCCTCATCCCGAACTGAGGCACGTCAACTCGTGAATCACGGCCACTTTACCGTTAATGGTAAAAATGTCAATATTCCTTCTTATTCTTTACGTGCAGGAGATACGATAGCAGTTAAAGAAAGCAGCAAGAGATCCCCACGTATGAAACTAATTCTTGAAAACTTAGGTTCTCGAACAGTTCCTGGATGGCTAAGTTTAGATGCGAATGCTGCAGTTGGAACAGTTGTTGCACTACCTACTCGTGAAGATATTCAAATACCGATCCAAGAACGCCTTATTGTAGAGAGGTACTCCCGTTAATATTGACGTTCTGCCCTTATGGGTCGTTGTATATCAATTTCTCGAGAAAGAAGGTGTATACCGATGTTAGAAATTGAGAAGCCCAGGATCGAGTGTTCCGAGCGTTCTGAAGACGACTCCTATGCAAAATTCGTCGTTGAACCACTGGAAAGTGGTTATGGGATTACTTTAGGGAATTCTCTGAGGCGTATCCTATTATCTTCTCTTCCTGGTTTAGCGGTGACATCTGTCAAAATTGAAGGGGTACTCCATGAGTTTTCTACGATTCCGGGTGTTTTGGAAGACGTTACAGAAATTATCCTGAATTTGAAGTCTCTTGCCCTGAAAGGATACACGGATGAGCCTCGGATAATTCGTCTGGAGGCTCAGGGAGAAGGGATTGTTACATCGGGAGATATAATATGCGATCCGGATATTGAAATTCTGAATTCTGATTTGAAGATTGCGACATTAGATTATGATGGCCGCTTGTTTATGGAAATGACTGTAGAGCGTGGCCGGGGCTACGTTCCAGCGGAAAAAAACAAGAAGCCCGACTATACTATCGGAGTTATACCCATAGACTCAATCTTTTCCCCGATTTATAAGGTTAACTATACGGTGGAGGATACGCGGGTTGGTCAGATTACAGACTATGACAAGTTAATCCTTGAGGTATGGTCTAATGGTAGTATTACTCCTGAAGAGGCTACTAGTGAGGCTGCCAAAATTCTGAGTGACCATTTAAGTCTTTTCACGGGACTTACTGATAAACTCTCTAATGTTGAGGTTATGGTAGAAAAAGAAGAGGAAGCCAAAGATAAAATCCTCGATATGACGATTGAGGAAATGGATCTGTCTGTTCGTTCTTACAATTGTCTGAAACGGGCTGGGATCAATACAGTTGAAGAGTTGATCCAAAAAACAGAAGAAGATATGATGAAAGTGCGTAACCTTGGTCGTAAGTCTTTAGAGGAAGTGCAAACAAAACTTAAGAGTCTAGGTTTAGCGTTTCGCTCATCTGAGGATTAATTCGGTTCAAAAGGAGGGGAATGTAATTGGCTTACCGCAAGTTGGGAAAAAACACGGGTCATCGCGGGGTAATGTTGCGTAACATTGTCACTTCCCTGTTAAGATATGGGCGTATTGAAACGACTGAGGCACGTGCCAAAGAATTAAATGCTATTGTTGAGAAGATGATTACACTTGGTAAGCAAGGCGATTTGGCTTCACGTCGATTAACTATGGCTTATCTCATGGATGAAGATGTTGTAAAAAAATTGTTTGATACTATTGCACCGAAATATGCGGATCGTCAGGGAGGCTATACGCGAATTATGAAACTCGGCTCACGTAAGGGCGATGCTGCCTCAATGGTAATCATCGAACTCGTATAAAGCGAGTTGTTAAGACCGGGTTGCTTAAAAGTTGTTAAGCATGCCCGGTTTTTGAGTGCGCCTACTATTTCCATCTTGGTGGGAGGCTCTTATTTATGCGGAATATTCGGCTAAAATTAGCATATGACGGAACGAACTATCATGGGTTTCAGCGACAACCAGAAACTCACGGCCCCACTATCCAGGGTACTTTGGAAATGGTATGGGCAAAATTGGTCGGTGAAGAGGTAACTTTAGCAACAGCAGGCCGAACTGATGCTGGAGTACACGCTATGGGTCAAGTTGTAAATTTCATGACTTCAGCAAGAATTCCGGAGGAGAAAATTCCTAAAGCATTTAATAGTTTATTGCCCGGGGATATACGAATACTGCAGGCGGAATGCGTTCCGCATGATTTTAATGCCCGGTGGTCTGCAAAGTGGAAACGTTACGATTATCAGATTGATAACAATCCTATCCCAGATGTATTTACTCGTCTTTATGCGTATCATGTGCCTATCCCCTTAAATACCGAACAAATGCAAATGGCAGCAAGTTTTTTCGAGGGACGTCACAATTTTAAAACCTTTGCAGCGTCCGGTGGGGATAGTAAGATTTTTGAGCGGATAATTTATCGTCTTCTTGTCAAAAAAAAATATGGATTAATTATGGTATCTTGTGTCGGTGATGGATTTCTTTATCATATGGTGCGAATTATTGTTGGAACACTAATAGATGTGGGTAAAGGGCGAATTCTCCCTCAAGAGATTCCAAGAATTATTGCCAGCCATGAAAGGAAACAGGCAAGTATGA
Organism: Desulfosporosinus sp.; assembly: GCA_050945735.1. Taxonomy (GTDB): domain Bacteria; phylum Bacillota; class Desulfitobacteriia; order Desulfitobacteriales; family Desulfitobacteriaceae; genus Desulfosporosinus. The sequence goes on along the minus strand of JBMNTM010000043.1, from coordinate 1,877 downwards.
TTGCACCGGCGCACGGCTTAATGCTTACTCACGTGAATTATACTGATGAAAGTCCATTTGCGGTTTTCAAGGACCTTTAAAATCAAAGTCCGAATTCCGAGGTTAAACTTGACAATGGATAAAAATTTAAATAAAATATCATTGTGAATTTTTACCGATAGCGAACAGAATGCCTTGGCTTGATTGAGCCCCATGTCCTTGGCAAGCCACAAGCATGACTGAGCCCCATGCAAGTGGAAGGGAAACATATTGCTATTTTGGAGGGAAAGTCATGTCTACATTTTTTGCGAAAGCACAAAACCAAAAGCGCAAATGGTATATTATTGATGCAGCGGGAATTCCCCTGGGCCGTATTGCTACTGAAGCAGCACGTCTCTTAAGAGGTAAACATAAACCGTCATTTACTCCTCATGTTGATACAGGAGATCATGTCATCATAATAAATGCCGAAAAGTTGGTGTTAACAGGTAACAAACTGAACACTAAATTATATCGTCGTCACTCGGGTTATCCGGGTGGGTTGAAAGAAGTATCTTATAAAAATTTAATGCGTACTATGCCGGAGCGAGTTATGGAACATGCTGTAAAGGGAATGCTTCCTCATAACAAGTTGGGCGCACAGATGTACAGAAAGCTCAATGTGCACAAGGGGGAATCCCACCCCCATCAAGCTCAACAACCTGAAATCTGGAAAATTCAAAAGACATAGGAGGGAGGAAGTAAAAATATGGTAAATCAATTACAATATGCTGCAACTGGACGACGTAAAAGTGCAATCGCTCGCGTTCGTCTTATCCCGGGTGATGGAAAGTTTATTATCAACAAACGTGAAGTATCGGAGTATTTTGGAAAGAAAACACTTGAAATGATTGTCCAACAACCATTCATTGTTACAGATACGCTTTCTAAGTATGATGTTATAGCCAATGCTCACGGAGGCGGTACAACAGGTCAAGCTGGTGCAATACGCATGGGAATTGCGCGTGCTTTGTTGAAAGCTGATGTTAGTTTCCGTCCCAGTCTTAAGAGAGCGGGGTTACTTACGCGTGACCCACGTATGAAGGAACGTCGTAAATACGGCTTGAAGAAAGCTCGTAAGGCTCCTCAATTCTCTAAACGTTAGAAATATATTAAATCCCTCAATCATGCACGATTGGGGGATTTTAGTTTTTAACACGCAGTAGCGAAACCAAATTGCAAAATTGGGGGATCAATTTTGCTTAAGGTAAATGCATATTCCGAATGTCTCCCCCATAAGGTAAGACGGAATAGACTGGGGGGAGGTAAAAAAATGAAAATATTATGGGTTTTACGTAAGAAAAGAAATAAGAAAGTAATTTTTGGAATCGTGCTTGTACTAATTTTTACGTTATCTCTTGGCTGGGGATTTAGTAGACAGGATAAAAAAATATGGAGTTGGACATTAGGAAATCGAGTTGTTGTGATCGATGCCGGTCACGGTGGTGTAGATCCTGGTGCTGTGGGCATAAGTAAGGTATTAGAAAAGGATGTAACTTTGGCGGTATCCAAACGTCTGCAAGTATTGGTTCAGCAAAGTGGTGCTAAAACAATTATGGTTCGCGAGGATGACAGTGATTTAGGAACTTCACAGGGACTTTTAAAGCGGAAGAGAGAGGATTTGGCACAACGTCTCCAGATTGCTATGGATAGCCAGGCTGAAGTATATATAAGTATTCATGCGAATAGTTTTCCTAATGCAAAACTGACTGGGGCACAGACGTTTTATCATTCAGATTCGCCGGAAGGTAAGTTATTGGCTCAATCAATTCAACAGCAGTTGAATAAGATGACGAATAGCAAAAGAACTATAAAATCCAATCAAGATATATATGTTTTAAAAAATGCAAATCAAGCGG